>NZ_JBFODS010000001.1:0-3029 GCF_040908445.1 Aeromonas sp. R10-2
ACGACCCCAACAGAATTAAGTGATCTGTAGTGCAACTCATTAAGAGTTGATTCGCTCAATGAGCCCAGCAGTTGAACTTCAACCTGTAAAATCCTGCGTGTGTGTTTAATAAACGCTTGGGTGTGCCAACCCCTAGATCAAACTTGGAGTGAAAGATGTACGGTGAATTTGAATCTGATTACCCTGAAGACGAGGACAACATGTTTGAGGATGTGCTGCCCGAGTTTGGTGAGGAAGATCCAGACTGGGACGACACTGGACGTGCTATTGATGCTGATCCTTACGAGGAGATATGATTGGCCTACATCATCAAGTAGTAGACTCCCTGAAGCAATGGGCTGCGGGGTTTACCACTGTAACTGAGGTTGACCTGATACGCCCGTGTTGCCCAAATCGATGCGGCTTGGTGGAACTAACTGAGGAGGCGGTGATCTGATCACCACCATCCCCTTCAAGTCAGCATTCATGGGCAAGGCGCTTCATCCCATCACCAACTGGCCTCAATACAACAGGTCTCTGATTAACCGTGGCTCACTCACCTTCTGAGTTGATACCGATGCCATGAACAACTGGCTCCACCACGACCATCACGAGTACGTTACAGTAGTAACGCATCTAGGATGCAATCCCATCACGCTAAAACGGCGGTTCTGCATTTTTGGTTTCGCTTGTTGATTCTGGCCACTCTGCAGTTTCTTTAAAGCTAATCGAATTTACCACGCCATTGCGATTACTTGAATATGACTCAACGACTAACAAACCAGACCTTACATCCTGCCAAACTTTGGTTCCGTTAAAGGAAAAATCATTATCACTTGCATTGGAATGGTTTTCCTTTGAGAAAAGCAATGTCCACCGAGGTGATTCTATAAATTTTTTACTAAGCAGCAAACCTTGCTTTATTGTATTTTCCTTAGGATTTCTGTTAGTGGCGAAGTGAATGTATTTCAAATGCATTACCTTTCCATTTTGGCTTCCCAGGTTCCATTGCTTGTATTTCCGGTCACAGAATAAAACACCTGACTAACATAGCCGTTAGGATGCTCATTTATGAAAACAATAAGGCAGTAAATTAGGTCGTTTCCAATCATCCGCCTTGATATGGAACCATTATATTGGCCAGAGCGTCCCTGCTTCTGAAGCTCCAGACCAAAGTAATTGCACACAAGCATCTTCCTATTTTCAGTATCTACCTTGAAGGGCATCTCCCCGGATGGAAGAGGAATACTGGCATTTGCATGGTTTATGGAGAGGATTAAAGCCAACAAAGCAAGTCTTATACCTTTAAACATCTAATACCTCAAAAATAATTAACTTTTTTAAAGAAAAATAAACACTAAAATTTATAAAAATTAAAGCTGAGACTAGCTGATTTTAAAGTTAATAATATCGCAATTTGCGAAAAACCACACCGTTAGCCATCTGGTTGTGTGACACAAAAAACATAACGACAATCCCAGCTCACGCTCCAACTCGTGCTTCCGCCCCTGCGTGACCTCTTTCGCCTGCTCCTCTACTCGGCCAGCGCCTTGCTCAAGTTCGCCAGCCCCCAAACTGGTGAACGGCCCCCGGTTTGGGGGTGCGCATAACGCCTTTTATGTTCAAGAGCTCCTGATCTGTCTCGGGGCACCCATGAAGCCCGTGGCATCCACCTCGAACCGGCAGACCCCGATCTGCTGCAGGTAGAGAACCAGGGTATCGAGCTTGCGAAAAACTCTGAGCTGCTTGCTGCGCTGGGCGGCCAGGGCACGTTCGGCTAGACCGTAGCGCACCAGCAGCGTCCAGCCGCCAGGTTGGCCAACTGCGATCACGACACGAACAGCACCGGCCGCCACCAGTTGTACCAGGGTGGGATGGGTAATGGTTTCCATGGGGGAGATTCCGAGACAAGGGATAGTGCGGCGCAGGATGGGAGATAACGCCTAGCAAAACAAGTCATCTTGCAGGATGACCAGCAGCAAAAAGGGCGTCCGATTTAACGTAACGCCCCCTTATACGCAGTCAGCATCCGCTCTCTGTGGCAGAATGACTGCTTTATTGGCATCTATCTAGAGGTCTTATGTGGTTCAACAGCAAACTTAAAAAAGAGAATCAACAGCTCAGGGAGGTCTTGCAGCTCAAGGAGCAGCAACATCAGGCCAAGTTAACTGAACTGCTGGCCACTATCGGGGAGTATGAACACATGCAACGTAGCAGCCGGGAACGAAACGAACTCTTCAATCAGGTGCTCACCTGCCAGAACCAGGGGGGCGAGATGTTGCAGAGTGTGCGGGAGGCGCTAGCGGGCAGCGCCGAGCACCTGATGGCGGAGAATAGAACGCTTTCTGAGCTGGATCAGCTGTTTGCCCAGACCCGTGATGCCATCATCCGCCTCTCCGGGCGAGCCCATGCCATCACGGATGAAGCAGCCCGTAGCCTGAAGGCCGTCCATCAGCTTGATGTCAGTACATCGGCCATCAATCAGTTCGTAGCTGCTATCCAGGGTATCTCTGATCAGACCAACTTGCTGGCACTTAATGCCGCCATTGAAGCGGCCAGAGCCGGTGAAGCTGGACGAGGGTTTGCCGTGGTGGCAGATGAGGTGCGACAGCTGGCGAGCAAGGCCCACGAGGCCAGCGGCCAGATTGAAGTGCTGGTCAGGCAGATAGTGGCTCAGGCGCAGGAGATTAAGCTGATCATTGACGATAACCAGGCCAGCGCAGCTGAAGTTGCGGCATCCTCCTCACAGATCGAGGTGGTCGTGACCCAGGTGTTGACGCAATCTGGCCGGATGCAGCAGGTGATACACGGTGCAGCAACTACCTCTTTCCTCAATACCACCAAGCTGGATCACGCTGTTTGGAAGAACACCATCTATCGGCTTATTGAACAGCAGCACTTTCACGAGCCGGTCAGTGACCATCGGCAGTGCAGGTTGGGTAAGTGGTATGTCGAGGGACAAGGAGCCGAGCTATTCTCCCACAAGCCGGCTTTTCGTGAACTAGATGGGCCGCACAAGCAGGTACACGAGAGTGGCAAGGCAGCTCTAC
>NZ_JBFODS010000010.1:0-66376 GCF_040908445.1 Aeromonas sp. R10-2
GGTTCAATCGCAATTCCAGTCACTGTTTGACGCCCAGAAAGAGAAGATTGTCGTCGAGCACAAAGAGAGTGGACATGGCCGCCAGGAAGAGCGTTATGTATTTCAATTAAAAGCCAAATTACCGCCAGAGTTGACGGAGAAATGGCCGACAATCCGCAGCATCATTGCCGTTGAGCGTCACCGCAGCGCCAACGGAAAAGGAACGGTAGATACCTCTTACTATGTCAGCTCGTTATCCCCCAAGCACAAGCTGCTAGGGCACTATATACGGCAGCACTGGCGGATAGAGAACAGCCAGCATTACATTCTTGATGTGGTGTTCAACGAGGATGCTTCCAGGATAGCGATGGAGGATGCGGTCGAGAATATGGCGCTATTCCGGCGGTTCGTATTGAATATCGTAAAACAGAGCAATTGTGGTGCTCGAAGTCAGAGAAACAAGCTAAAAAGAGCCGGCTGGAATGACGACTATCGGGCTCAGTTATTCTTTGGTTAAAATATCAACAAAGTGTGCTCCCGCCCTGGATAAGGAAGGGGGAGGGGGGTGGCAATCCGCTTCTCTTCATGCCGGTTGCATCCCCCGATGGGTGGGGTTGCCCCTCGTCATCGCTTTTTCCACTTTTTTGCGGCTTTGTCTGATCTCCCTCTTATTTGTGGCTGGTTGTGATGATTGGGATGGTTTTCAGGGCTCGGGAACAGTTTAGGTGACTTTGCGGGCATGAAGTTCAATGTATTGTTTTTAAAGGGAAATGTGTCAAAAAATGGATTTATCGACCGCTTTTTATGGTTTCTTGATGAAACTGTTAATTAGTGGCGTGATTGCGAGTCAGGTCGCTTTTTTCACTCGCTATTAATCGTATGATTAATAAGGTAATCAAGGAGCCCTGACGGAGAGCATCGAAGCACCGGCAGGCCATTGCCCAGGATTGGCAAGCGAGATCGCGTCGCGATCATCATTACCTGACTGTGGAGGATTTATGCTGGGTTTCGTTCTGGGCGATATGTATTGTCAAACATCTGGGCAGCGGTTACCTCCTCGCCTGGGAAAGAGCTTTCCCATTCCTGCCGATTACCGACTGCGTGGCCGGGTATCCGCCGCCATCATGACCATCGAGAGCCTGCTCGATACCCCTTATCCGCAAAAGCAGTTTCGTGATCTGGTCTTTGGCGCCTTTATCGAGCGCCAGCGTCGGCTGTTTGGCGAACATGTGATTGTGGCCCGCATGGAAGGGGAGGAGGGGCTGGAGCTGTCGATTGACCTCTCGTTTGTCAGCACCGCCGTACCTGTGGGCCTGCTGGCTATCTCTGAAGAGCTGGCCCTCGCCACGGCGCCGCGTCCCAAGAAGAGCCATCCCCACTACGAGGCGCTGTGCAAGGCGATCGACTGCATGGTGATGCTGATGTTTTATGGCAAGGTGATCCGCCAGCGGAATACGGTGTTGGAAAATATCGGCCATCAGTTTGGTTATCAGCCCGCGGCGACCCTGACAGCGCGCGTTGGCAAGGGGGGGGAGGATGATTACGATGCCTTCATGGTCAATATCATGACCTGTATTGCTCACTCCAACTCGCTCAAGGAGGCGCTGGAGAACGCCAGCCGGATGGGAATTAAGGAGCCCGCTTTCTTCTGTATCGTCGGGGCGATTGCCAGCACCCTGTGGGGCGTGCCCAGACAGTGGGCGTATCAGGCTTCACAGCTGATCCATCGCTCCCACCACCACTACATCCAGAATCTGCTTCGCTGTGAAACCCGTGCCGGGCGGCGCCATATCAATCTGGAGCCGCCAAAGCCCCCGCTGTTTGCACCGATCCGGCAACAGGTTGTGCGTCTGTTCAAGGGGGCACACTGATCCGCAGCCTCCTTGTCATCACTCAGGCGGGATAAAGTGCCCCCAGCACAGCCGGACGGCTGGCGCCGGTGACGGCGGGCAGGTTGCCCGGCTTGCGGTGAACAAAGCACATGGCCAGCCAGGCAAAGGCAGCGCCTTCCACCCAGTCGGGGGCAAGGCCCAGCTCGGCAGTGCTGGCGATGCGCCATGCAGGCAGCAGGCTGGCCAGCTCCTTCAGCAAGGGGGCGTTATGGGCTCCGCCGCCGCAGACAAACAGCTCGGCTTTCGGCTGGCTGGTACCGACTGATTCGGGCCGGGCGGGCAGTTGGCGGGCGATGCTGTGGCAGGTGAGCGCCTGCAGGGTGCGCTGCACATCCACGGGGGCGTATGAAGTGTCTGCTAGCTCCCCATCGAGCCAATCGAGGGTAAACATCTCTCGTCCGGTGCTCTTGGGGGCGGGGGCGGCGAAGTAGGGGTGAGCCTGCAGCTTCTCCAGCAGGGCCGGGATGGGCTTGCCACTGGCGGCCCATTTGCCACCGGCGTCATAGCTGCCGCCGTGGGGCTGATGGCGGCGATACCAGCCATCGAGCAGGGTGTTGGCCGGGCCGGTATCAAAACCATATACCCCGCCCGGATTGCCCGGCAGCACCGAGATATTGGCAATGCCGCCGAGGTTCAGTACCACTCGCAGGGCGCCGGGTTTGGCAAACAGTGCCTGATGGAAGGCGGGCACCAGCGGCGCCCCCTGACCGCCGAGGGCCATATCCATGGTGCGAAAATCGGCGATAACGTCGATGCCGATTAGCGCCGCCAGCAGGGCGGCATTGCCGATCTGCAGGGTAAACCCGAGCTGGGGGCGATGGCGGATGGTTTGGCCGTGGCTGCCGATGGCGCGAATATCTTTGGGCTCAAGCTTCGCCTTGGCCAGCAGCGCGTGGGTGGCGGCGGCAAACTCTCGCGCCACCAGATTATCGGCCACCCCCATGCGGTCGATTTCGTTGTCGCCCGGGGTGCAGAGTGCATGCAGCGTGCGGGCGGTCTCTTGCGGCCAGGGGTGACAAAGCGCCGCTTCGACCCGCAGTTCATCCCCGGCGATCATCACCAGCACGGCATCAATGCCGTCCATGCTGGTTCCCGACATCAGACCGATATAGCGCTCAGCCATGGTGTCTCCTTACATTGCTGTTCGAAAATACGGTGTGCAGAGAGGGTGAAGAGGGGAACGGCTTTCATCCCATGCCACATGGCGTGGTCTTTGACATCAGACCGATATAACGCTCAACCATGTTGCATCCTCAATGCGGACCGGAAAAAGAGTGAGAGAGACAGGATAGATAAGCCCTTGCTTCCGTGCCACATGCCACTCCCGGTGATCCATCTCATCTTATGCCCGAAAGTGGACTCATTTCAATCTGATTGCCTGGCGCGGGTTCAATAAAAGGGGCTGGCAGGGCCTTCACCCTGCCAGCACAGATGACTTAGTTGCCGCGACTATCCCGCTTGTTCTGGGCCAGCTGCAGCTCGGGGTTGTCGAGCTTGGCCAGTTGCGGCATCGCCAGCTTTTTGAAGTTGGCCAGCTCGCGTCCGCTCAGGGTCTCTGCCTGCGGCAGGGTGAGGGTGCGCGGGTTCTTGTGAATGCCGCCCACCACGAATTCGTAGTGCAGGTGCGGGCCGGTGACGCGGCCGGTGCCACCCAGAGTACCGATGGTCTGCCCCTGCTTCACCCGCTGTCCCTTGTTGACGGTGCGCTTGGAGAGGTGCAGGTACTTGGTCACATAGTTGCCGGCATGCTTGATAAAGACGTAGTTGCCGTTGAACTGGTTGTAACCGGCGGCCACCACGCTGCCTGAGCCTGCCGCCATGATGGGGGTGCCTACCGGCGCCACATAGTCGATGCCGTTGTGGGGGCGGATCTTGCCGGTCACAGGATGGAGGCGGCGCGGGTTGAAGTTGGAGCTGATGTATTTGAAGTTAACCGGCGCGCGCAGGAAGCTCTTGCGCATCGCTTTGCCTTCCGGGGTGTAGTAGTTGCCATCTTCATTGAGCACGGCGCGGTAGGCGGTGCCTTGGTTGACGAACTCCGCCGCCAGAATATCGCCGGAGGCGACCCGCTCGTCGTCGCGGAACTTGTCTTCATAGACCACCCGGAAGCTGTCTCCCGGCTGCAAGTCCTGGGCAAAGTCGATGTCCCAGCCGAAGATGGCGGCCAAGTCCATGATCTGATCTTCGGTCATCCCCGCATCCACCGCGGCGCCCCAGAAGCTGGAGCGGATCTCGCCTTTGCTCACCTGTTCGCGGGTGTCGAGGGCGATCTTGACGTTGCGGGCGACAAATGTCTCCTCCTTGCGGCTCACCTTGAGCGCCTGCTCCAGACTGTGGGGGTAATAGAGGCTATGCAGCTCGCCGTTCTCGGTGAGCTTGAAGGTGAGCTCCTGCCCCGGTTGCAGCATCCGCAGGGGATCGCTACCCTCGAGCTGATCGATCAGGTGCAGATCCGTGGTGCTCAGGCCAATGCGCTGGAAGATGACTCCCATGTTGTCGCCACGGCGTACCTTCACCTGCTTGGTGATATAGCGCGGCTTGGGCGGGGTAACGGGCTGGGCGGCCTCGACCGGCAGCTCGTCGTTCAGCGCGTTGTCGTTAGCCGGTTCCCGCAGGGCAATTTCGTTGCCGTTTTCATCGACCCGTGTTGCTACTGCCTGTTCGCTTGGCCAGGCAGCCAGCATCATGATCATGATGCTCAAGATCAGCACCATCTTGCGGTGCCAGTGGGGGAGTGCGTTGAAGGCGTGCCAAATAACCATGAGAAGCAGATGAAGTCGGGCAGAATGGACGGATTTTACAGCCTTTCCAATTGGCCCGCCATTCCAGTAATATGTTTGGCCCTGTGGAATCGTGATGGAGAGTCAAAAAATGTCCCAGCTCGAGGTGGCGCTAGCCGAGATCAAGCGCGGAGCGGAAGAAATTCTGGTTGAAGAAGAACTTGTCGCCAAGTTGAAGGAAGGGCGCCCGCTGCGCATCAAGTTGGGCATGGACCCGACCGCCCCCGACATTCACCTGGGTCATACCGTGATCCTCAACAAGCTGAAGACCTTCCAGGATCTGGGCCATGAAGTGATCCTGCTGATCGGTGACTTCACTGCCATGGTGGGTGACCCCTCCGGCAAGAACGCCACCCGTCCGCCGCTCTCCGAAGAGGCCATCAAGCACAACGCCCTCACCTATGCCGAGCAGGCGTTCAAGATCCTCGACCCGGCCAAGACCCGCATCGAGTACAACTCGACCTGGCTGAGCGAGCTGGGTGCGACCGGCATGATCAAGCTGGCGGCCAAGCAGACCGTGGCCCGCATGATGGAGCGTGACGACTTCAAAAAGCGCTACACCGGCGGCCAATCCATCGCGATTCACGAATTCCTCTATCCGCTGCTGCAAGGCTATGACTCGGTCGCGCTGAAGGCGGACGTTGAGCTCGGCGGTACCGACCAGAAGTTCAACCTGCTGATGGGCCGCGAGCTGCAAAAAGATGCCGGCATGGCGACCCAGTGCGTGCTGATGATGCCGCTGCTGGTGGGTCTGGATGGCGTCAAGAAGATGTCCAAGTCCGCAGGCAACTACATCGGCGTTCACGATGCTCCGGGCGAGATGTTCGGCAAGATCATGTCCATCACCGACGATCTGATGTGGAACTACTACGAGCTGCTCTCCTTCCGTCCGCTGGCTGAAATTGAAGAGTTCAAGGCTGGTATCGCTGCCGGTACCCTCAACCCGCGCGATGTGAAGATCTGGCTGGCCAAAGAGATCATTGCCCGTTATCACGACGAAGCGGCGGCCGAAGCGGCCCACGAAGATTTCACTCAGCGCTTCTCCAAGAACGCCATTCCGGACGAGATGCCGGAAGTCGAGCTGGCTCTGGAAGGCGAAGGTCTGGCCATTGCCAACCTGCTGAAAGAGGCCGATCTGGTGGCCACCACCTCCGAAGCGCTGCGGATGATCAAGCAGGGCGCGGTCAAGGTGGATGGCGAGAAGCTGGAAGATGGCAAGGCACTCATCGGTGCCGGTACCGCCGTCTATCAGGTCGGCAAGCGCAAGTTTGCCCGAGTGACTGTCAAATAAGCAGTCGCTTCAGGCAAGCCGGCCATCAGGCCGGTTCAAGCTTGTTCAACAGGGCCTCCTTCGGGAGGCCTTGTTGTATCTGGGCGGCACGGATCTGGGCGATAAAGTGCCGCAGCACGGCACTGCTTGGGTGTGGCCGTGTCGCCAGACTGATACTGGTCATCATGCCGTTGCCCTCAATGGGGTGATAACTGACCCCGAGCGGGCGCAGCGCCGCCACTGAGCTGGGCACCAGAGTCACGCCAAAGCCCGCCTGCACCATGCCGACGGTAGAGATCACCTGCGGGCATTCGGGCCCCAGTATCGGCTCGAAGCCCGCCTCCCGACAGAGGCCCACGATGCCGTCATAGAGCCCGGGCCCGATGGCGTGGGGAAACAGAATAAAACTCTCATCCTTCAGGCTGGCCAGTGACAAGGGGCCCGGCTTGGCTTTGGGGTGGCTGGTCGGCAGGGCGATCAGCAGCGGCTCCTGCTCGATAAGGTGATGGGCAAAGCCCTCGCTACCCCGGCAGGGCAGCCGCAAGATGGCGGCATCCAGCCGATCGTTGCGTAGCGCCTCCACCAGTGCCGGCATGGTGCCCTCCTGCGGGCTGAGGGCTACCTCGGGGTAGTGCTCCCGGTAGTCGTGCAGCAGGGTAAGCACCGCGGGGTGGAGCACGGTGGAACCGGCAAAGCCGATCCGCAGCGCCCCCTGCTCGCCCCGGGCAATCCGCTTTACCTTCTGCTTTGCCGCATCGGCCAGCGCCAGGATCTGCGCCGCATCCCGATAGAGGCTCTCGCCCGCCTCGGTCAGTTCGACACTGCGGGTCAAACGGCGCAGCAGCGGGGTGCCGAGGCTCTCCTCCAGCTTGCGGATCTGCTGGCTCAGGGGCGGCTGGGCCATGTTGAGTGATTCGGCTGCGCGGGTGAAATTCTGTTTTTCAACAACGGCCATGAAGTAGCGGAGCGTACGAAGTTCCATATCGATTGAGTCTCAAAGTCATGGGATCAGCGTATTGGTGTTGAAATGTGAACCAAGTCACCATTGGATCCGAACGCTAACAGGATTCACTGTGGAGGTGAAACCCGAATGGAACATATTGCAACATCTGACAGTGCCGGGTGCAGCTGTGCCCTCGAAGTGAGCCAGCAGTTTTCCCGCTGGCGCAGGCAGCATGACGGTGGCGAGATCTACCAGAGTTCCCTGATGAGCGCCCTGCTGGCGGGGGTCTACGAAGGGGAGACCACCATGAGCGAGCTGCTGCGCCACGGCGACTTTGGCCTCGGCACCTTCAATCACCTCGATGGTGAGCTGATCGCCTTCGAGCGCCAGATCCACCAGTTGCGCTCCGATGGCTCGGCCCGTCCCGCCCGCGCCGATCAGAAGACCCCCTTCGCGGTGATGACCCATTTTCGCCCCTGTCTGGAGCGTCGCTTCGACCATCCCCTCAGCCGTGACGAGATCCACCAGTGGGTGGATCGGCTGGTGGGCTCCGACAACGTCTTCGTCGCCCTGCGCCTCGACGGCCAGTTTGAAACGGCCAAGGTACGTACCGTGCCGCGTCAGGAGCCCCCCTATCGCCCCATGCTGGAAGCCATCGAACAGCAACCGCTGTTCCGTTTTGCCGCGGTGGCGGGGACTCTGGTGGGTTTTCGCTGCCCGCCGTTCGTGCAGGGGGTCAATGTAGCGGGCTTTCACGAGCACATGATCACCGCCGATCGCAAGGGGGGTGGCCATCTGCTCGACTACACCATGGCCCACGGCACCCTGCGACTTTCTGTGGTGCGTCACCTCAATCTGGCCCTGCCATCGGATTCCGCTTTCCGGCAGGCCGACCTCAACCCCGCCGATCTCGATCGCGCCATTCAGGCCGCAGAAGGCTGATATAGAAGGAGCAATATCATGGAAAACAGACAGTGGAAGTGCGGTGCCGAGCTGGTGGTTCGTCATCTGGAGGCGCAAGGGGTCAAGCAGGTGTTCGGTATCCCGGGGGCCAAGATTGACCGGGTGTTCGATGCGCTGGAGGACTCCCCCATCGAGACCATAGTGGTGCGCCACGAGGCCAACGCCGCCTTTATGGCCGCCGCCGTGGGACGCCTCACCGGCAAGGCGGGGGTGGCGCTGGTCACCTCGGGCCCCGGCTGCTCCAACCTCATTACCGGGTTGGCGACTGCCACCTCGGAGGGGGACCCCATGGTGGCGCTGGGCGGTGCGGTGCGCCGTGCCGATGGTCTCAAGCTCACCCACCAGAGCATGGATACGGTCAACCTCTGCCGTCCGGTCACCAAGTTCAGTGCCCAGGTCAACAGCGGGGCGGCAATCTCGGAAGTGATGGCCAACGCCTTTCGCGCTGCCGAGCTGGGGCGGCCAGGGGCGGCGTTTGTCAGCTTGCCGATGGACATCATCAACAAGCCGGTACAGGGCAATGTGCTGGTGCCCCGCGAGGTGCCGGAGCCGGGCTGTGCCGATGAACAGAATATGGAGCAGGCATTGACCCTGCTGCGCAATGCCCAGAATCCGGTGGTGCTGCTCGGCCTGATGGCGAGCCGGCCGGAGAATGCCGAGGCAGTGCGCGCCTTCCTCGACAAGGCGCGGCTGCCGGTGACCGGTACCTATCAGGCAGCCGGAGTGGTGGACAGCTGCCACTTCGATGACTTTGCCGGGCGGGTGGGGCTCTTCAACAACCAGCCGGGGGATCAGCTGCTGGCAGGGGCCGATCTGGTGATCTGCATCGGCTACAGCCCCATCGAGTACGACCCCGTGCTGTGGAATGGCGATAGGGAACGGCGCATCCTCCATATTGACGTGCTGCCTGCCGATATCGACAGCAGCTACTGCCCGACCGCCGAGCTGGTGGGGTCGATCCGCGCCAACCTGTTGCAGCTGACCCGCATCATGGGCAATCCGAAGATCCGTCCCCCCGAGGTGGATCGGCTGCTGCAAGGGGTTCGCCAGCAGCGGTTGCGACTGGCGATGCGGGCCGACGATCTGCACGGCAATCCGGTTCACCCCTTGCGTATCGTGCGCGAGCTGCAGGATCTGGTGCGCGACGACATGACCCTCTGCGTCGATATGGGCAGCTTCCATATCTGGATTGCCCGCTACCTCTACAGCTTCCGCGCCCGTCAGGTGCTGATCTCCAACGGTCAGCAGACCATGGGGGTGGCACTGCCGTGGGCCATCGGCGCGGCGCTGGTAAGGCCGGGTGAGAAGGTGATCTCGGTATCGGGGGATGGCAGCTTTATGCAGTCGAGCATGGAGCTGGAGACGGCGGTGCGGCTCAAGAGCAATATCGTCCACATCATCTGGGTCGATAACGGCTACAACATGGTCGCGATGCAGGAGCAACAGAAATATTGCCGCACCTCCGGCGTCTCTTTTGGCCCCATCGACTTCAAACGCTATGCCGAATCGTTCGGGGCGGCCGGTTTCGCGGTGCGCTCGGCCGACGAGCTGCGCGCCACCCTGCGGGCCGCACTGGCGGTGGAGGGGCCTGCTGTGGTGGCGATCCCGGTGGATTACTCCGACAACCCGGGGCTGATGGCCCAGCTCAGGCCAGAAGTATTGGCATAAGTGGGGGCAGCAGTGCTGGCCTGAATCCTTGTGTAAGGGCAGGCAGACCCGTCCATATAGCAAAAACCGGCATCAGGTGATGCCGGTTTTTTATTGCTACGCGGGATGGGTGGCCTTAACGGGCCAGCTGGACGGCGGCGCGTGCGCGGGCCGGTTGCGGGCGACGCTTGTTTTTTGGCGCGCAGGCCATCTTCAGGCGCAGCCACTCGCGCCACAGCAGCCAGCAGAGCGGCAGGGTGAGCAGCAGCACGGTGGCGGGCTGGGCCATCAGCACCCCATCACGCCCCCACAGTTGCGGCAGCAGGAAGATGAGCGGCAACAGCAACACGGTTTTGGCGATGGAGATGATCAGTGCCTGACGGGTACGCGCCATGGATTGCAGCAGCACGATGCCGAACATGATGATCCCCTCCAGCGGAATGGCGCCGAGGTTGAGAGTCAGGCTGCTGATGGCGGCGGCCAGCAGTTCGGGATCCTTGTCGCCGGTATAGAGCATGGCGACCTGTCCCGGCAGCAGCTGGATGGTGAGCCACACCAGCATGCCGTAGATAAAGGTGAACTTGAGCCCCATCTCCATCAGGTACTTGAGGTTGCGATGGCGCTTGGCCCCCGCCGCCTTGCTGATGAGCGGCTGAATGCCGAACGCCAGCCCCTGCAGGATGACGATAAAGACCGCTTCGGTGTAACCGGCCACGGTAAAACCCGCCAGATCCTTCACATTGCCATACACCATCAGCTGGCTGTTGTGCAGCATCAGCAGCAGGCCGAGGTTGAACTGGGCAATCAGGCTTGGCAGACCGGTAAAGAGCAGGTGCGGCATGGCGGGGAGGTTGGGTACCAGATCCCGCCAGCTGAGGCGCAGCCGCGCCCAGGGGGTAAAGAAGTAGCCAAGGCCGATCAGGCTCACCGCACCCTCTGCCATCAGGGTGGCTTGCGCGGTCCCGATCAATCCCAGCCCCAGCCGACCCACCATGATGTAGTTGAGGATGATATTGAGCACGGCGCCGCTGCTCACCAGCACCATGGCCAGTTTCGGGCGGCCATCGTTGCGCAGCAGATAGGGAACCGCCAGATTGCTGGCCAGCAGCAGGGTACCGCCGCCAATCCAGTTGAGGTAGTCACTCGCCTGTTTCCAGGTGTCGGTGCCCTGTTCAATCCCCAGTCCCAGCAGGATATCGGTGTGGGTGTAATAGAGCAGCACCGGCGCAACTACCCCGAGACCGGCCAGCAGCCAGAGGGCGTTGACCAGCGCCTGACGGGCCAGCGTGTCGTTTTTCGCCCCTTGCTGGAAGGAGATGGCGGTGGCGGCCCCCATGCTGATCATGGCGGCCAGACCAATCAGCACCATGATGACCGGATAGACCAGGTTGATCCCGGCGAGGCCAGCGGCACCGACATAGTGGCCGACGAAGATGCCGTCGATGAGGTAGTAGGCCCCCGAGACCAGCATGGCAAGAATGGAGGGGAGGGCGTAAGCCCAGAAGCGACGGGTCATGGCCCGTTGCCGCAGTGTTAAATAGGCAGACATATCTGTTCTCTCGGGGAGTTCGATTATCGAACAGCTAGTCTAGATTAATACTTATTTGGTGATAATCAGGGTTTCACTTGATGAATTGCTGAGTATTACTCACTAATCCGGGGTTTTGGTAGTGGGCCTTGAGCATGTCGATCAGGATGCGCAGGCCGCTGCCCAGCTGATGCCGACTGGGATAGAAGAGATAGAAGCCGGCAAAGGTAGGGCACCAGGGTTCCAGCACGGTGAGCAGTTTCCCTTCCGCGACCTTTTGGCTCACCTCCTCTTCCAGACAGTAGGCCAGTCCCAGCCCCGCCTCGGCGGCGCCCAGATAGAGGGCCGGGGTGCTGGTAGTGAGCGGCCCGGTCACTTCGATCTCCAGCATGGTGCCATCGGCGGCAAAGGCCCAGCGATAGTGATGGTGCGGAGTGAGGCGATAGCCGATACAAGAGTGGCGACTCAGCTCGCTCGGGTGCTCCGGCGTACCGTGCTCCGCCAGATAGGCCGGGGAGCCCACCACCAGATAACGCTGGGGCGGGCCGAGGGGGATGCCGATCATCTCCTTGGGCAGCAGATCGCCATAAAAGAGCGCGGCATCGTAACCATCTTCAATCAGTCGGGGCATCAGCTCCTGCTCCACCACCTCCACCTGCATCCGCGGATAACGGGCCAGATAGTCGATCAGCACAGGTGCCAGCAGGCTGTCGATGGCGCCGCGCGGAGCGCAGAGTTTGAGTCGACCCACCGGTTCATCGCTGTTGCGGGCCAGCTCGCTGAGCGCCTCTTCCAGGGTATTAAGGGTGGGGAGCAGCTGCTTGAGCAGCCGCTGGCCCGCTTCGGTCGGCACCACGGCGCGGGTGCTGCGGTTGAGCAGCCGCACCCCCAGACGGGCTTCCAGCCCCTTCAGGCTATGGCTGAGTGCGGAGGCGGAGACCCCGAGCTCGAGGGCTGCCTTGCTGAAACTGCGGTGACGGGCGACGGCGGCAAATACCGCCAGTTCGGCGAGATCGGTACGGGTAATGGTCATCATCAATCAACAAAAAGGCGTGAGTCACAAGGGTACGCCAAGGCCGTGCTGCACACAATCCGCGCTAAACGGGTGGCTTGTTGCAAATATGTAGCTGCTCGCAGGCCATTGATTCCAGTGAAACTAAGTTGAATTGTTAAAAAAAACTCACAATAAGGCGCTTTGAGTGTGATCTTGGTCGTCCGAAAGGCGACCAAAATCAAACTTTGGTTGATTAATTCAAAAAAACGCTGTGATTAATAAGGGCATTTAATTAAAGTCAGCCCATCAAGAGTGGCGCACGTTAATCGGTTGTTAAGTGAGACGGGCGCCGACCCTCAGGGTCAAAATCTCGCACTGTTGTTTGTTGCAATCCTGTTGTCACAAGGAGTGATGGCCAGGTTGCCGGGGGGCGAGAGGTTAATATCAAGGACGGACAGCAGGCGTTCCAGGGAGATGGAACCGGGCCAAGGCCCGACCAAACAAGAATCCCATTTTCCTAGATGACAGGAACAACGTATGTCTGACATGAATATTGCAGCTGATGGTCGTTTAGCCAGCAACACCTCCCGCGGCGTCAACAAGGCCGATGTGGTCTGGATGCTGGGTCTGTACGGTACCGCGATCGGTGCCGGTGTGCTCTTCCTGCCAATCAACGCCGGTGTCGGTGGCCTGTGGCCGCTGGTTGCCATGTTGATTCTGGCGCTGCCGCTGACTTTCTTTGCTCACCGTGGTCTGACCCGCTTCGTGCTGTCCGGCTCTACCCGTGATGGCGACATCACTGAAGTAGTAGAAGAGCACTTCGGCAAGACCGCAGGCAAATTCATCACCCTGCTCTACTTCTTTGCCATCTACCCGATCGTGCTGATGTATTCAGTCGCCATCACCAACACCGTCGAGAGCGTGATTGTTCACCAGCTGGGCATGTCTGCACCTCCCCGTGCCGTTCTGTCACTGGCTCTGATCCTCGGTCTGATGGCGGTTGTTCGTCTGGGCGGCCAGGTTATCGTCAAAGCGATGAGCGTGCTGGTATTCCCGTTCGTGCTCACCCTGATGGGTCTGGCGTTCTACCTGATCCCGCACTGGAACGGTGCCATCATCACTGAAGCTCCGGCCCTGTCCGACGCCTTCAACGGTGACTTCATCAAGACCCTGTGGCTGGCTATCCCGGTAATGGTGTTCTCCTTCAACCACTCCCCGATCATCTCCTCCTTCGCGGTGGACAACAAAGGTCGTTACGGTGAAGGTGCCGAGAAGAAGTGCAGCAACATCCTGCTGGGTGCCCACGTCATGATGGTGATGACCGTTATGTTCTTCGTATTCAGCTGCGTACTGAGCCTCTCCCCGGCTGACCTGGCTGCTGCCAAAGAACAGAACATCTCCATCCTGTCCTACCTGGCCAATCACTTCGATAACCCGGTTATCGGTACTGTGGCTCCGCTGATCGCCATGGTTGCCATCAGCAAATCCTTCCTGGGTCACTACCTGGGTGCGCAAGAAGGCATGAACGGCCTGATGGCCAAGGCGCTGCGCGAGAAGGGCAAGAACGTAGACACCAAGCAACTGAACAAAGTCACTGCCGTGTTCATGATCCTGACCACCTGGGCCATCGCTACCATCAACCCGAGCATCCTCGGCATGATTGAAGACCTGGGCGGCCCGATCATCGCAATGCTGCTGTTCCTGATGCCGATGTACGCCATCACCAAGGTTCCGGCCATGCGCAAATACGCTGGCAACATCAGCAACGGCTTCGTGACCATCATCGGCCTGATCGCCATGTCAGGTATCATCTACAAGCTGATTGCCTGATAACGCCGGTTACCAAGTTGAATGAAGAAGCCGCCTCGCAAGAGGCGGCTTTTTTATGGCTGTTTGGGGCGGCGAGCGGATGCGGTATCGCTACTTCATCAGCTTCTTCACCTCGTCGCTGGCCAGCGCCTTGTTGAATTTGTCCCGCGCCTCTTTCCCCTTGGCGGAGTTGGTAAAGCAGACGTGGAGGGACTTGTCCTCGAGGATCTTGCCGTTGAAGCCGAGGTTGGCGGCAACATCCTTGAGTTGGGGATCGCTCTCCAGCAGATAGGTCATCACATTCTGGTCGATAACCGCCAGATCGAGCCGACCGTTGCCGAGCTTGAGCAGGTTCTGGCTGTCCGAGCTGGTGGCATCGGCCGAGAGTGCCTTGCTGGCCACTTTTTCGTCGAACTCGGTTGTATTCACATAGCCGGTGACGACACCAATTTTCTTGCCCTTGAGGTCATCAAGGCTCTGCCAGGTGACCGGCTGATCGGCCCGCTGGGCAAAGCCGAGAGGGCCGTTACCTATGGGGTCGGAGAAGAGGCAACTACTTTTGGGGTCGAGATACTCGGGGAAATAACCCAGTACCTCGGGGTTGCTGGTCGCCTCGTCCACGGCCCGTTGCCAGGGATAGAACTTGATGGTCAGCGGATCGCCAGCCAGGGCAAAGGCTGCAGTCACCACCTGACTGCTCTTGCCCTGTTCAGGGAGGTTGGCGCTGGTGTAAGGGGGCCATTCAAGGCTGGTCAACACCGCCGCCTGAGCGGCCGACATGCCGAACAAGGGAAGAGTGGCCAGGGCGAGGTGCTTCCATTTCAGGCTCATAGAGATAACTCCTTGTGGTCAAACACCCCTTAAAGATAGCCCCCGGTGTCGATTGCGGATGCCGGCCATGGCTGACCGGCATCCGTGCCATTTATTTGTTGTCGATATTCTCCGACTGCCAGAGGGCATAGCCCTTGCCAGAGGCCGTGGTGGGCAGATCAATCTGCATCAGGTCGTTGCCGATGACGAAGGGGCCCGTGTAGCGGGCGCGCAGATCCTGTGCCAGATCTTTGACCCTGATCTTGCCGTTGAGGCCGATATGGCTGAACACGGTCAGCGCCGGTTTGGCTTCGTTCATTACCCGGGCAGCCTGCTCTGGGGAGGCGAGGTGACCGGCGATCGCCTTGTAGCCGGGGTTGGCCTTCATCTGCTCGGCAGAGGTCATGGAGACGCAGTGCACCAGCAGGTCGGCCCCTTTGGCCTGCTTCACTACTTCGGGGCTGTAGCGGGTATCGCCGGAGAGCACCACGCTGTGGCCGTGGTAGTCGATGCGATAGCCGAATGACGGCTTGATGTTGACTCCGTGGTCGTTGTCAAAGGCGGTTACCTTGACCCCGTCATGGTTGTAGACCACCCCGGCGGTAACCTCGTGGCTGTTGATCTCCACCCCGTCCAGCGGTGTTCCCTCATCCTTGACCCGGGTGGCGATGTCGGTGGCGTAGGCCTGCTGCAAGCCACGGGCGAGAGCTGTGGTGCCTTTGGGGCCGTAGAGTTCCATCGGCGCGTGGCGCTGGCCATAGGCCGGTTGCAGCCAGCCGGTCAGCCAGAGATCCGCCAGCCCGTTGGTGTGGTCGGAGTGAAAGTGGGTGAGGAAGAAGGCGTTGACCCGGCCGATGGGGATATGCAGCTGCCACAGGCGAGTGGCGGAGTTGCGGCCAAAATCGAACACCAGCTTCTGGTTGCCCGCTTCGACCAGGGTGCTGTAGCCGCCCCGGCTGATCTGGGGCACCGGGGAGCCGGTGCCGAGCAGGCTGACCCGAAAGATATCGGGCCGGGCTTGAGTTGCTGAGGCAGGGGCTTGATCGTGGTTGCTGATAAAGCTGCTCTCGGCAGCCTGACTGGCGCCGCTGGCCAGCAGACCGACCAGCAGGGCGGCCAGATAGGTGCTTTTCATGGGAATTTATCCTGTGGGGGAGGGATGGCATCACTGTATTGGCAACTAAAAGTTGAATAAATTGGCTAAAATCCATTTCTTACTAAACTTTTGGTTGTGAATTAGGGCTCGGTAGCGGGCCAAACGGCCTTGAAACGGGCAAAAAGGAGGGGTTGTGGACCGATTGACCAGCATGCGTATCTTCACCCGGGTGGTGGATCTCGGCTCCTACAGCGCGGTGGCGAGCGAGCAGGGGATCAGCGCCCAGATGGTGGGCAAGCATGTGCTGGGACTGGAGCAGTGGCTGGGGGGCAAGCTGTTTCACAAGACCACCCGCCAGCAGACCCTCACCGAACTGGGCCAGCTGTTTTTGGCTCGCTGCCAGCGGGTACTGGAGGAGCTGGCATTGACCGAATCGCTCACCCAGAATCTGTTGGCCGAGCCGGCCGGCCGGCTGCGCATCGCCGCCCCCCTCAGTTTTGGCCACCATCGGCTGGTGCCGCTGCTGCCCGCTTTTATCGACCGCTACCCCAAGCTGGATCTGGATCTGCAGCTCACTCCGCGCTGGGTCGATCTGGTGGAGGAGGGGCTCGACGCCGCCATCCGCACCCTGCGCCCGCAGGATGAGGCGCTGATCGCCCGTCCGTTGCTGACCCAGCACTACCGCCTCTGCGCGGCCCCCGACTACCTCAATCGCCACGGCGTACCCCGTCATCCGGCCGATCTCGCTCGCCACCAGTGCCTGCACGGCAACTGGGGCGAGCACGAGCGCTGGCAGTTTGTCGGGGAGGATGGCCAGAGCGAGGAGGTGCGGGTCGCCTCGCGCCTTCGCATCAATCACTGGCCAGCCTTGTTGACGGCTGCGCTCTCGGGGGCTGGCATCACCTTGCAGCCAGCCGAACAGGTGCGTGAGCATATCGCTGCGGGGCGTTTGCTGCCGCTGCTTGGTCGCTATCAGAGCCCGGCCAAGACCCTCTACTTCATCTATCCGGCGGCGCGGCGGCAGGTGCTCAAGATCACCCTGCTGGGGGATTTTCTGGCCGAATCCCTGCAAGCTGGGCCCGAGCCTGAATAAAAGGCTGCATATTCTCGCCGCCGCGCTTAACCATCGTGCTTAACAAAGGGGCGGAGCAGGCCTAACATGGCGGGATGTTTTTCTAGTCGGGACAAAAGGATATGTCTGGGTTGAAAAAGGAGCTCGGGCTCTGGCAGGGGATGGGGCTGCTCGCCACCTCGCTGCTCGGCACCGGGATCTTCGTGGTACCGGCGACCGCCGCCTCGCTGGCGGGTGGGGCCTCGCTCTGGGCCTGGTTGCTGCTGATTGCGCTGGTGCTGCCCATCGCCTTTACCTTCGCTCGCCTCGGCCGTCGCTATCCCCATGCGGGCGGCGCGCCGCACCTGATCGGCCTCGCCTTTGGCAACGGCGCCGAGCGCTTCTCCGCCTTCCTGTTTCTGGCGGTGCTGCCGGTGGGGCTGCCTGCCGCCCTGATGATTGCCGCCGGTTTCTGGCACGCCCTGTTCGAGATGGGGGAGTGGACCCTCTGGGCCATCCAGCTGCTGACCCTGCTCGGGGTATTCCTGCTGGGGCTGCGCGGGGCGCGATCTTCCGGCAACCTGCAACTGCTGATTGCGCTCGCCATTCTGGGGCTGACCCTGCTGATCTGGTTCAAGGGGGAGGTGAGCTGGCGCGATGCGGCCCGGCCCTTGCCGAGCTCGGAGGAGTGGCCCCCTATGGCCACCGCGCTGGCGGTGATGTTCTGGTGTTTTGTCGGACTCGAAGCCTTCGCCCATATGGGGGAGGAGTTCAAGCGACCGGAGCGGGATTACCCCATCGCCCTGCTCGGCGGGGTGCTGCTGGCGGGGCTTATCTACTGGGTGCACTCGCTGGTGGTGCTCAAATATGGCCTCTACGGCGATGAGGCGAAAAACGCCACTGCCATCCCCTCCCTGCTGGCGCTGCTGTTTGGCCCCACCGCCAAGTGGCTGGTGGCGGTACTCGGCTACCTCTCCTGCTTTGCCAGCATCAACATCTATATTCAGGGCTTTGCCCGGCTGATCTGGAGCATGGCGCGGGAAGGCAAGTTACCCCCCTCGCTGGCCGTGCTCACCGCGCGCGGCGCGCCGCTGCGGGCGCTCACTCTGGTGCTCGCTATCTGTCTGCTCTGCATTACCCTCATCATCTGGCTGCGACTGCCGCTCGATGAGCTGATCCGCTACGCCAACGGCAACTTCGTGCTGGTCTACCTGCTCTGCATGGCGGCGGGCTGGCGCCTGCTCGGCGGGGTGGGCAAGGGGCTGGCGGGGATAAGCGTGCTGCTCTGTGCTCTGGTGCTGGTGGCGCTCGCCACTCAGGTGCTCTATGCGGTGGTGCTCAGTCTTGGCTACGGCGGCTTCTCGTTGTGGCGGCGTTATCTGCGCCGCAGTCGTCAGCAGGATGCGCTCCCGGTAGCGAAGTAACGTCTCCCCGATGGTCAAAGAAATGAGAAAGCCCTGATGTTCAGGGCTTTTTGATTCCGGCATATGGGATGTTCATATGAATACTAGTTGGCACGCTATTTGCCGAAAAGTGCGGTGTCGGATCAACTCAACGGCGATTTATAGCCAAAAAAAGTGGGATCCAGCTCCCGTTTTGCTTAAAGTGATCCCTTCCGATCCCGGTGGTCGGAATGCCCGCAAGGATGCCCTTCAGACGTAAACAGGATGGCCTGGCCAGACTGACTCTCAGAGATGTGACTGCTTCGGTTCTCTTTTTATCTGTCACCTGTGGTGATAGCGCCTTGTTCCGTTCAGTCAGCCCGGGTTTTGCGTCTCTCTCATCGTGCATTGTCACCATCTGCAGCGAGTGAATCATGAGCGAATCGGTTTTTGAGATCCACGACTGGACCCTGAGCGTTGACGACAACATGTTGTGTCGCCCCGACCGCGAGGTCTACCTCGAACCCAGACTGGTCAACCTGTTGCGGTTTCTGGCCCATAATGCCGGCACGGTGTTTGGCCGCGATGCCTTGATCAACGAGGTGTGGGATGGCGCCGAGGTGACCGATCAGGTGGTGACTCAGTCCATCTTCGAACTGCGCAAGATCCTCAAAGATGGTCGCACCGATGCGACCGACTATATCGTCACCGTACCCAAGCGCGGCTACAAGCTGGTGGCACCGGTGCGGCCGCTACAGGTGGTTTCAGTGGTGATGGCGGACGAGCAGCCCGCGGTCAATACCGCTCTCTCCGACAACCCGACGCTCTCCGATCTGAGCCCGCCCGCGGCTGAGCAGGATGATGATGCACAGCCCAATGTCGCCCCTTTTCCCGCCGGGCCCCTGACCCGCGCCATCTCCACCCATGCCAAGGATGCTCGCAGCCGCTGGAAGATGGTGAGTTTCGATATCTTCGTTGCCATCGTGCTGATCGCCATTGTCAGCATGCTCAGCTACCAGCACACCAGCCCCCAGGTGCATGCCATGCTGGATCCCAATCTGCTGGTGTTCCGCTTTCACTCCGGTATGGATGACAACAACGAGAACGTGCGCCTCGCCGATGGCATTACCCGCGCCCTGATGGGGGAGGTGGCGGTGGCCACGCCGCTGCGGGTGCAGTATGGTGCCACCACTCTGATGGGGGGCATCATGCCCGGCAAGGAGCTGAGTGTACGGGTCACCCGCCAGCCGCGCGGCACCTATCTCGATCTGGAGTATCGCAATATCAATACCAACCGGGTGCTGTTCAGCCATCAGTACCAGCTCAGTCGCCACAGTGTGCACGGCGTGTTGCAGGCGAGCAGCCAGGATCTGCTGCGCGCCCTCGACCAACCCGATGCCGAGCCGGGGATGGGCTGGCCGACCGATGATGCCTCCCTGATGGCGATGATGGAGGCGCAGTACTACATCAACAGCCGGGATCCGGTCGCTCTGAAACGGGGTATCGATCTGCTGGAGCAGGCACTGATTGCCCATCCGGATCAGCCGCTGCTGCTGGCGGAGCGCTATCTGGCTGGCGAGGCGCTGGCCACCCTGGCGGGCAAATCCGAGAGTGAGCGGCTGCAGGGGATTGGCACTCATCTCGCCAGCGTGGTGCAAAACAGTGGCGCCCTGCCAGCCCGAGTGTGGGAGGCGTTGACCCTGCAGGCGATCCTCAACGGCCAGCAACAGCAGGCCAACTATCTGCTGGAGAAGGCGGCGAGTCGTGGCCGCTCGGTGCTCTACTACATACTGCAGGGCAAGCTGGCGGAGCTGGATGGTAGCCCCGAGGCGGCGGGTGATGCCTACAGTCAGGCCTTCCTGATGGAGGCGACCGAGCAGACCTATCTGCTCTGCCAGCAGCTCGGTTTCTACAGCAATATGGAGAGCCTAACCCCGGCTCTGTTCAATGCGCTGGGCCAGAGCAAGGTGAAGCTCTTCTAACACCGCAGTTTTGGTTTCCCCTCGGTCTGTGCGGTTGCCGACCCTATCCACAGGCTGCCTTCGGGCGGCCTGTGCTGTTTCTGCTCGTCTCAATCCTGCTTGTTTGCCACCGGGGATAGTCGCTCTGGTGCGGCCCGATTTATCCCCCGCAGCTCCCCACAATCCCCATTTGCCTTTGTCTTGCCCACGGCATTCGCTGCACTCGCGTTTGTTCGGCTTCACGCCGCGCACGCAGCTTGTGACATCTGCTCATGGTTGGCGGCGGGATAAGCTGTCTGTCTCGACCCATTTCTCATTGCTTACCGGTTATCGCCGTTGCGCTTTACCTCTGAGTCTGGATTGTGATGAGCCGAGCGGAGGGTCAAGCAGGAGGTGAGCGGCCACTCAGGGTGATGATCCGCAGGGCTTCCAAATGGCCGCAAGGGCAGGGGGGCGCAATGGGAGCTGCTTTATCGCGGGTTTATCTGGCCAAAAATATCAAGACGGCGAGATAAGGGGGTTATCAAGGGGCAGAAACGGGGTGGCCGGATATCAAGGTTTTATCAAGGTGGCTGTATTGGATGATGTCAAATTGCTGTTTTTAAATGGTTTTTATCAAAGTAGATGAGGTTGCGAAAAAAGTTGGCTCATATTTTTATCCGTTAGCTGGTCTTTATGTTTTCCGGGGATGAGAGGCCTAGTCTGTGCCCATTCTTTGGCGGGGCGTTCCGCCAAATGTGTATGTGACGACCCGACCTTTTATAGAACCGGAGATCTTATGTCCCTAGATACGAGCAAGAAGATTGGCCTTATCGCCTGTACAGGTGTGGTGGCCGGCAACATGATGGGGAGTGGCATCGCGCTGCTGCCTTCGGCACTGGCCACCATCGGCTCCATCTCTGTCTTTAGCTGGGCAATCTGTCTGGTAGGCGCCATGGGCCTCGCCTTTGTCTTCGCCCGCCTTGCTACCAAGAACCCGCAAGAGGGTGGCCCCATTGCTTACGCTGGCGAGATCTCTCCGGTGTTCGGTTTCCAGACTGGTGTGCTCTATTACCACGCCAACTGGATCGGTAACCTGGCCATCGCCATTACCGGCGTCTCCTACCTCTCGGTCTTCTTCCCCATTCTCAATAGCCCAATTCCGGCCGCTGCAGCCACCATCGCTGCCGTCTGGATCTTCACCTTCGTCAACCTGCTTGGCGGTAGCTGGGTGAGCCGACTCTGTACCCTGGGTCTGGTGCTGATCCTGCTGCCGGTTGTCGGTACTGCGGTGATGGGTTGGGGTCATTTTGATGCCACCGTCTACAGCCAGAACTGGAACACTACCAGTGGCAGCGACCTGCATGCGGTCATCAGCGCCGTGCTGATCTGCCTCTGGTCCTTCGTCGGTGTTGAATCTGCCGCCGTCTCTTCCGGCATGGTGAAGAATCCCAAGCGTACCGTACCGCTCGCTACCATGCTGGGTACCGGTATCGCCGGTGTTATCTACATCCTCTCTACCCAGGTGATCAGCGGCATGTTCCCGGCCGGTGAAGTGGCAGCTTCCGGCGCACCGTTTGCCATGGCCTCTTCCGCCATCTTCGGTAGCTGGTCTGCACCATTCGTCTCTGCCTTCACCGCCCTGGCCTGCTTCACCTCGCTGGGCTCCTGGATGATGCTGGTGGGCGAGGCGGGCAAGCGTGCCGCCAACGACGGCAACTTCCCGAAAATCTACGGCGAAGTGGACAAGAACGGCGTAGCCAAGAAGGGTCTGATCCTGGGCTCCCTCAAGATGACTGCCCTGATGGTTGGCCTGACCGCCTTCACCTCCCAGTCCGCTCACGCTGCCGATCTCTTCAACGTGCTGACTACCGATGCAGTGCTGCTGACCATGCTGCCCTACTTCTACTCCAGCATTAACCTGATCCGCTTCGAGGGCATGACCTCCCGCAGCATCGGCGCCATGATCTTCTCCGGTGTGGCCTGTGTCTTCTGTCTGGTGGCCCTGATGGGTGCCAAGGGTTCCAACCTCACCGCTACCTTCGTGGTGTCGCTCATCATCCTGATGTTCTACGCCAAAAAACAGGGTCTGCGTCAGCACGATGCCCTGCTGAGCGAACAGCCCAGCAACTAATTCCCCCTTTTATCTTCCGAGCGCTCTTCACTCACCATCCCTGATGGAGAGCGCCCCTTTACGTGTGGAGCATTACGATGAATATCATTGCCATCCTCAACCACCTGGGCGTTTTCTTTAAAGAAGAACCCATTCGCCAGCTGCAAGCCTCCCTCGAGCGCAAGGGTTTCGAGGTTGTTTATCCGGTCGATGTTGCTGACCTGCTGAAACTGATTGAGAAGAACCCCCGCGTTTGCGGCGCCATCTTCGACTGGGACAAATACTCTCTGGGCCTGTGCAAGGAGATCCATGATCGCAACGAGAAGCTGCCGATCTTCGCCTTCGCCAACGACCAGTCCACCCTGGATATTCACCTGACCGACCTGCGTCTGAACGTGCACTTCTTCGAGTACCGTCTCGGCATGGCCGATGACATCGCCCTCAAGATGGGTCAGGCCACTCAGGAGTATCAGGACGCCATCCTGCCTCCGTTCACCAAGGCGCTGTTCAAGTACGTGGAAGAGGGTAAATACACCTTCTGTACTCCGGGTCACATGGGTGGTACCGCTTTCCAGATGAGCCCGGCCGGCAGCATCTTCTATGACTTCTATGGCCCGAACGCGTTCAAGGCTGACGTCTCCATCTCCATGCCGGAGCTGGGCTCCCTGCTGGATCACTCTGGTCCGCACAAGGAAGCCGAAGAGTACATCGCCCGTACCTTCAACGCCGATCGCTCCTATATCGTCACCAACGGCACCTCCACTGCCAACAAGATCGTTGGCATGTTCTCGGCACCAGCGGGCAGTACCGTGTTGGTTGACCGCAACTGCCACAAGTCGCTCACTCATCTGATGATGATGAACGACGTGACGCCGATCTACTTCCGTCCGACCCGCAACGCCTACGGCATTCTGGGTGGTATCCCGCAGAGCGAATTCAGCCGCGACACCATCGCTGCCAAGGTTGCCGCGACACCGGGTGCCCAGGCTCCCCGTTACGCCGTCGTCACCAACTCCACCTATGATGGCCTGCTCTACAACACCGGCTTCATCAAGGAGAGTCTGGATACCCCTTACATCCACTTCGACAGTGCCTGGGTGCCTTACACCAACTTCAGCCCGATCTATGAAGGCAAGTGCGGCATGAGCGGCGAAGCGATGCCGGGCAAGGTGTTCTATGAAACCCAGTCCACCCACAAGCTACTGGCGGCCTTCTCCCAGGCTTCGATGATCCACATCAAGGGTGACGTGGAGGAAGAGACCTTCAACGAAGCCTTCATGATGCACACCTCCACCTCGCCGCAATACGGCATCGTGGCATCGACCGAGATCTCCGCTGCCATGATGCGTGGCAACACCGGCAAGCGTCTGATCAAGGACTCCATCGATCGCGCCATCTCCTTCCGCAAAGAGATCAAGCGTCTGCGTGATCAGAGCGAAGGCTGGTTCTTCGACGTATGGCAGCCGGACAACATCGACACCGTCGAGTGCTGGAAGCTGGATCCGAAAGATGACTGGCACGGCTTCAAGGACATCGATGACAACCACATGTACCTGGATCCGATCAAGGTCACCCTGCTGACTCCGGGTATGGGTCGTGACGGCCAGCTGCTGGAGAAGGGTATTCCTGCTTCACTGGTCTCCAAGTTCCTGGACGAGCGCGGCATCGTGGTCGAGAAGACCGGCCCTTACAACATGCTGTTCCTCTTCTCCATCGGTATCGATCAGTCCAAGGCGATGCAGCTGCTGCGCGCCCTGACCGAGTTCAAGCGTGGTTACGATCTGAACCTGACCATCAAGAACATCCTGCCGAGCCTCTATCGTGAAGACCCGAGCTTCTACGAAGGGATGCGCATTCAGGAGCTGGCCCAGAGCATCCACGATCTGACCTGCAAGTACCGTCTGCCGGAGCTGATGTTCAAGGCGTTCGATGTGCTGCCGGAGATGAAGATGACCCCACATGCTGCATGGCAGCAAGAGCTGGCGGGCAATCTGGAAGAGGTGCCGTTGCGTGACATGGTTGACCGCATCAGCGCCAACATGATCCTGCCGTACCCGCCGGGAGTTCCGTTGGTACTGCCGGGCGAGATGGTGACCCAGGATTCTCTGCCGGTGCTCGAGTTCCTCGAGATGCTGTGCGAGATCGGTGCCCACTACCCGGGCTTCGAGACCGACATCCACGGCCTCTATCGTCAGGCCGATGGCAGCTACACCGTCAAGGTGCTGCGTTAATCGACAGTGACAACAGTCGAAAGTGACAACAACGGGCCGCAAGGCCCGTTTTTCCCTCCGGAATTCCTGTTCTTATTGCGTGAGTCGCCAACCATGAAGCGAGTGCTCTCCATTCAATCCCACGTAGTCTTTGGCTGTGCCGGCAACAGCGCCGCCGTTTTTCCCATGCGTCGCCTCGGGATCGAGGTGTGGCCGATGAACACGGTGCAGTTCTCCAACCACACCCAATACCGCGAAGGCTGGCAGGGGATGGTGATGCCCGGCGGCCATATCCGTCAGCTGGTGAACGGCCTGGCGGAGATCGGCGTGCTGGCCGAGTGCGATGCGCTGCTGAGCGGCTACCTCGGCTCGGCCGAACAGGGGGAGGAGATCCTGGCGGCGGTTGCTCGGCTCAAGGCGATCAATCCGGCCGCCCTCTACTTTTGTGACCCTGTGATGGGTCACCCCGACAAGGGGTGCATAGTGGCACCCGGCGTCGCCGATTTTCTGAAACATCGGGCACTGGCCTGCGCCGATATGCTGGCCCCCAATCTGCTGGAGCTGGAACAGCTCACCGGCCGCGATATCCGCAATGTGCCGGAGGCCATCGAGGCGTGCCAGCAACTGCGCGCGCAAGGGGTCAAGCTGGTGATGGTCAAGCATCTGGGCAAGGCCGGCTTTGCCATGGACCGCTTCGAGATGTTGCTGGTGTGCGAGGAGGGAACCTTTCATCTCTCCCGCCCGCTCTACCCTTTTGCTCGCCACCCCATCGGGGTGGGGGATCTGCTGAGCGCCACCATGCTGGCCAATCTGCTGGCCGGTTGTACCCCGGTAGCTGCGTTCGAACTTACCAACGCCAGCGTTGATGCAGTGCTTTCCCGGACCTGGCTGGCGGGAGCCTACGAGCTGCAACTGGTGGCGGCCCAGCATGAGATGGCGCTGCCGCAGGTCTCCATCCGGGCGACCCGCCTCTGAGCTGTTTGCGTCAACAGCAGAAACAACAAAGCCCTGATCATCAGGGCTTTTTATATGTCAGATGTCGGGAGAGGGCTTAGTCCTGCGGGCTTTTGAGCGCCTTGACCACATCCTCTTTGGGCTCCAGCTCCTTGACCTGGTTGAAGATCTCCAGCTCCCCTTGCGGGCTGACGGTGTAGGCATCGGCATCCTGATAGCTGCCGCTGCCGGCGCTCTCGATGATGACCACCAGCTCGGGCTGCTTGTCGCCATTCAAATCGACCAGTTTCAGCTCCCGGATAAAGCCGTTGCGGGCCATCACCTTGCCATCCTGAAACTCATCCAGTGGAAACTGGGCGTTCTGACCCGAATAGAGTCGCACATCATAGCTGCCGATGGAGGCGGGTTCACCTGTCCCCTGCGCTACCCGGATCACCTGACCGGAGGGGAGGGTCAGCTGCTTGCTAAATCCCTCTTCGGCTTGTGCCGCCAGCGGCAGGGTCAGCAGCCCTGCCATCATCAATGCTCTGTTCATCTTGCAACCTCTTGCTGTCTGTTGAGTGCGGGCTCCCGGGGAGCCCGCCGTGATGCTGTTACCAGATCTTCACCCGCTTCTGGGGCGGCAGATAGAGCTTGTCCCCCGGCTGGATGTTGAATGCCTCGTAGAAGGCGGGAATGTTCGGCACCACGCCGTTGACCCGGTACTCGGGGGGCGAGTGGGGGTCGGAGCGCAGCAGCATCTGCATCAGCTCGGGGCGATACATCCCCTTCCACACCTGCGCCCAGCCGAGGAAGAAGCGCTGCTCGCCGGTGAAGCCATCCAGCACCGGCGCCTCCTTGCCATCGAGCGACAGCTCGTAGGCCTTGTGGGCGATGGTGAGGCCACCCAGATCACCGATGTTCTCCCCCAGGGTAAACTGGCCGTTGACGAACTGGCCGTTGATGGGCTCGAAGCGGTTGTACTGGGCCACCAGACGGCTGGTGCGGAAGCGGAACTCCTTGAGATCTTGCGGCGTCCACCAGTCGCGCATCATGCCGTCGCCGTCGGATTTGGCCCCCTGATCATCAAAACCGTGGCCCATCTCGTGGCCAATGACCCCGCCGATGGCGCCGTAGTTGACCGCATCATCCGCCGTCATGTCGAAGAAGGGGGGCTGCAAAATGGCCGCCGGGAAGACGATCTCGTTGTTGCTCGGGTTGTAGTAGGCGTTCACCGTTTGCGGCGACATGTGCCACTCGTCCCGGTCGACCGGCTTGCCGAGGCGCGCCAGACTGTCTGCGTATTCAAAGGCTTGCGAGCGTTGCAGGTTGCCCACCAGATCATCCGGTTTGATGGCGATGGCGCTGTAATCCTTCCACTTGTCGGGGTAGCCGATCTTGGGGCGGAACTTGGCCAGCTTCTCGAGTGCCTGCGCCTTGGTCTCGGGCGACATCCAGTCGAGCTCCTTGATGCTCTGGCCGTAGGCGGTGCGCAGGTTCTCCACCAGTTGCTCCATCCGCTCCTTGGCCGCAGGCGGGAAGTAGCGGGCCACATAGAGCTGGCCGACCGCTTCACCCAGATGATCGTTCAATACCCCCAGCGCCCGCTCCCAGCTGGCGCGCTGCTTGGGCGTGCCGCTCAATGTGGTGCCGTAGAAGGCAAAGTTGGCGCGGTCGGTCTCGCTATCGAGATAGGGTGCGTAGTCGGTCAGCAGTTGCCACTTGAGGTAGGCCTGCCAGTCGGCGATGGGGGTCTGGGCCATCACCTGATCCAGCGCGCTCAGATAGGTCGGCTGACCGATGATGAGCTCCGGCTGGCCAGCAATGCCCGCGGCATTGAGATAAGCCTGCCAGTCGAGATGAGGGGCTAGCCGTGCCAGTTCACTGGCGGGGCGCTTGTTGTAGTTCTTCTCCCGATCCCTCAGGGCGACGTTGTCCCACTGGATGGAGGCGAGCCGGGTTTCGAGGGCCAGAATCCGTTTGGCCTTGCCGCTCGGGTCAGACTCACCGAGGCGGCTCAGCATGGCGGCGATATGCTGCTGGTACTTCTGGCGCAGGGCCTGACTCTCGGGATCCTGCTTGAGGTAGTAGTCCCGGTCCGGCAGCCCCAGCCCACCTTGATAGAGGTAGACTGCATAGCGGTCGGGGGACTTGGCATCGGCGTCGATCCAGATGCCAAACGGCGCGCCGCCGCCCATGCGGCCACTTTGGGCAAAGGCGCGGGCCAGTGCTGCCTGATCACCGATCCGGTCGATATCGGCCAGCGCCGGTGCCAGCGGGGTGAGCCCCCTGGCGTCACGGCCTGCCTGATCCAGATAGCTGGCGTAGAGATCGCGGATCTGCTGGGTCGGCGTGCCGGTGGCGGCCTCTTGCTTGGCCAGCCCCTCGACCAGCACCCGCACATCGGCGAGGGATTTGTCCCGCAGCATGTAGAAGGCGCCATCGGCGGGTCGATCGTCGGGGATCTTGGCGGTGGCGAGCCACTTGCCATTGACGTAGCGGAAGAAGTCATCGCCGGGTTTGACCTGGGTGTCCATATTGGCCAGCGCCAGCCCGGAGTGTTTGGGGGAGTCTTGCGGTACCTGACTGCAGCCAGCCAGCAGGGCCAGTCCAATCAGGCCGGCCAGTAAGCTTTTCTTATTGTTCATCTTGTTTGATTCCAATTCGGATTGTTTGCTTCCCTGCCCATCTTCCTTGCTCCAATCAGTTGTGCGACCGCCTTGCGGCTAACCTAGTGGAGAGGGCGGGCGAGCCTCACTCTAGCAGCAGGGTTGCAGCTTGATAAGCCCGACTCTGCTAAGATCGGCCGGTCCGTTTTGGGGAAGCCTATGATTTCTCATCTTTATTCTCGCTTTTGTCTGACTATGCCAGCACCAGAAGGTTCCACCGGTCTGCTGGTGGCCTTCAGTGGCGGCCTCGACTCCACCCTGCTGCTGTTACTGGCGGCGCAGTATGCCCGCGAGCACAGCCTGCCGCTTCGCGCCCTGCACGTGCACCACGGCCTCAGTCCCCATGCCGATGAGTGGGTCGCTCATTGTGAAGCCGTGTGTCAGCAATTGGCGGTGGAGCTGCTGGTCGAGCGGGTGACTCTGGCCCGCGGCAATGGCGAGAGTCTGGAGGCGCAGGCCCGTACCGCCCGTTACCAGCGTCTGACCGCCCGGATGCGGGAGGGGGAGTGGCTGCTCACCGCCCACCATCAGGACGATCAGCTGGAGACCCTGCTGCTGGCCCTCAAGCGCGGCGCCGGTCTGCGCGGCTTGGCGGGGATCCTGCCAAGCCAGCCCTTTGCTGGCGGCCTGTTGCTGCGGCCGCTGCTCGATATGAGTCGCGCCGAGCTGGCCGAGGCGGCGGCGAGCCTCCCCTTTGGCTGGGTGGAGGATGAGAGCAATCAGGACGTGAGCTATGACCGCAACTTTTTGCGCCAGACGCTTATCCCCCAGCTCAAGGCGCGCTGGCCCGCCATGGCCCAGACTGCGGCGCGCAGCATGGCCCTGTGCGCCGAGCAGGAGGCGCTGCTGGACGAACTGGCAGAGAGTGACTGGCAGCTGGCGGGCGAGGGGGAGGCGCTCCATATCGGCCCGCTGCACGCCCTTTCACCCACCCGGCGCAACAACCTGTTGCGCTACTGGATCCGCCGTCAGGGGGGGGAGATGCCATCCCGTGAGCAGCTTGCCCGGCTCTGGCAGGAGGTAGCGCTGGCGCGCGGCGATGCCAATCCCCAGCTCAACTGGGGGCGCCAGAGCTGCCGCCGTTTTCAGGAGCGGCTCTATCTGGTGAGCCCTGACCTGCAACCTTGCCATCAGGTATTGCCGCTGACCGTGGGCGAGCCGCTGACCCTGCCGGACGGGTTGGGCGAGCTGGTGGTACGTATGGCGGAGTGCGGCGAAGGGCTGCTGCGTTCTCCCCGAGCGGATGAGCCCCTCTCGGTGCGTTTTCAGGTAGCGCCCGGGATCCCCCTCAAACCGGTGGGGCGAAGCGGCAGTCGGCGGATGAAGAAGCTGCTGCAGGAGTATGGCGTGCCTTCGTGGCAGCGGGGGCGCATCCCCATCCTCTACTATGGCGAGCAGGCGGCGGCGGTGGTGGGGCTCTTTGTCTGTGACGGTTTTATGGCACAGGGGGCCGGGCTGGTGTGCCACTGGCAGGGGAGCGGTGCAGCCCCAGTTCTGCCCGAGCAAGATTTTGCCTGAGGTGATCTCGATGTGAGGGGGGATTAGCCCCAAAAAAAGAAGCTCCGGTCACATGGCGCGCATGTGCCGGAGCAAAGAAGAGTTCGGGATTATTCGTTAGGGCTGGCCTTGCCTGCTTTTTTGCGGGCGTAGAGGTGACTGTCGGCCGCCTCGTAGAGGCTCGGCACATCGACCCCGGATTGCCAGCTGGCGGCGCCAAGGCTGCATCCGACCGAGAAGGTGCTGAGCTCCTTGTTGGTCATCAACATATGCTGCAGTCGCAGCCAGACCGGGCGCCACGCCTCGGGTTCGGCCGGTTGCAGCAGCAGGGCAAATTCATCTCCCCCGAGCCGAAAGGCTTGATCCGTGCTGCGGATGCACCCCTTGAGCAGCTGGGCAAAACGGCTCAGCACCAGATCCCCCACCGGATGACCCCAGGTGTCATTGATCTGCTTGAAGCGATCGAGATCCAGCAGCACCAGCACCAGACCGTGGGGCTCGCGGCTGTGCTGCTCGATGGCGCGACCGATAGCCTCGTCAAAGTAGGAGCGGTTGCCAAGGCCGGTCAGGTGATCGAGTCGGACCAGCTGATCCAGTTTTTCCAGCCTCAGATAGAGGGGCAGCAGCAGGCAGAGCAGCTGATGATATTGCATCAGTACCCGTTGCTGGCTGCCGCTCAGCGGATGTTCCAGCTCGTAGTGGAGCTGGCCGAGCAGCTGGCCATGCTGACCGCGCAGTTCGAACGGATAGTTGTGCAGGTTGAGGGTGGCCAGCGGCGGGTGCTGGATCAGCACATGGGGCTGGCCACAATCGAGGTAGAGACCGTGGATCCTGACAATTCTTGCCGCACGATCGGCAAAAGTTGTCAGCAGACCGCCGAGATCGCTCTGCCCCAACAACTGCTCGAGCAACTGGTTGCGTTCAACGCTGGGCAACGGCGTGAGCCGCTCCATCTGGCGAACCCACTGCTCGATGCCATGGCTAAAGCCATTAAGTGACGACGTACTTTCCATGGTCTTCCACCTGTAACACCTGACTACTGTCTCCTCCCTGCAATTGGCATGCCCAATATATCTTTCCTGCCCGCCAGATCGGCTGACTAAGCTTAAGTCGATAAAAGGAGAGGAAAATTTGTACACCGACCTGTTGATCCTGCTGTTCGCCGCCGTCCTGCTGGTGGCAACTTTCCGGCGCCTCGGCTTGCCGGTCATCCTCGCCTACCTGATTGCCGGCGTCTTGCTCGGCCCCCACGGGCTGGCGGTGATCACCGGTCAGTCGATCATGCAGACCATTGCCGAGCTGGGGATCGTCTTTTTGATGTTCTCGCTGGGGCTGGAATTCTCCCTGCCGAAACTACTGGCGATGCGCCGGTTGGTGCTGGGGGTCGGGATGTTGCAGGTGCTGCTCACGTCACTGCTCTTTTTCGCCATCGGCTGGTGGTGGGGGTTGGGTCTGGCCCAGTCGCTGGTGGTGGCGGGAACGTTGGCACTCTCCTCGACGGCGGTGGTGATCAAGCAGCTAGGTGAGCAGAAGCAGCTCCATACCCGCCGCGCCCAGCTGGGGGTGAGCGTGCTGCTGTTTCAGGATCTGGCGGTGGTGCCCCTGCTGGTGATGATCCCCATCCTCGCCCAGCCGGAAGTTCAGGGGAGCGCCCTGGCCGCCGAGATCGCCTGGGCCACCCTCAAGGGGCTGTTTGCTCTCTTCACTCTGCTGGCGGTGGGCAAGTGGTTGCTGCCGCTGCTGTTTCACGAGGTGGCGCGGGCCCGCTCCGACGAGTTGTTTGTGCTGAGTGCCCTGCTGGTGGCGCTGCTGGCTGCCTACATGACCCATTCACTCGGGCTGTCGATGGCGCTGGGGGCATTTCTGGCTGGGATGATGCTGGGGGAGTCCCACTACCGTCATCAGCTTGAGGTAGACATCAAGCCCTTTCGCGACGTGTTGATGGGGCTCTTCTTTATCACCATCGGCATGGCCATGGAGTGGGAGCTGGTGGCGCGGGCATGGTGGCAGGTGCTGATCTGTGTGGTGTTGCTGGTGCTGTGCAAGTCCCTGCTGGTGCTGCTGGCCGGGCGGCTGATGGGGGAGCGAAAGCGCGACAGCATGGCCGCCGGCATCATGCTCAGTCAGGTGGGGGAGTTCGGCTTCGTGTTGCTGGCGCTGGCGCTCCACCACGGCTTGCTGGATCAACAACTGGTCTCCCTGCTGATCGGCATCGGGATCATCTCCATCGCCATGACCCCCTGGCTGGTGACCCAGGCCCATTCGCTGGCCCGCAGCCTCACCGATCCGGCGCTGCTGACCCGCTCCGAGGTGGCCCAGTCGGGCCTGAGCAAAAACCAGCATGTCATCATCGCCGGGTTTGGCCGGGCGGGGCAGACCTGTGCCCGCTTTCTCAAGATCGAGGAGATCCCCTTTCTGGCCCTCGATCTTGACCCGGAGCGGGTGAGCGAGGCCAAGCTGGCGGGGGAGCAGGTGGCCTTCGGCGACGCCAGCCGCCGCGATATTCTGCTGGCCGCCGGATTGCTGCGGGCGCGGCTGGTGATCATCACCTTCGATGATCGCAAGCGGGTGGAGGCGATGCTGGCACTAATCCGCGAACTGGCGGGGGATCTCAAGGTGCTGGTGCGCACCCGGGATGACAGTTTTCTGGAGCAGTACAAGCAGGCGGGGGCGTTTGAGGTGATCCCCGAATCCCAGGAGGGGGCCCTGATGCTGGTCTCCCACCTGCTGCTCAACTGCGATATTCCCATTGGCCGGGTGATCCGCCGGATGGAGCTCGAGCGCAGCAGCCAATATCGCTTCCTGCACGGCTTCTACTGGGGGGATCAGAGCGCCAGTAATCTGGAAGCGGATCAGCTGCTCGAACGCCTCCATCCGCTTTTGCTGCACGATCAGGCGTGGGCGGTAGGCCGTGAAGTGCGCGAGTTGCCGCTTGATGAGGTGCGGATCAAGGAGGTGCAGCGTGGCGATCAGAGTCTGGAACCCAGACCCGAGCTGGTGCTGGCGGCCGGTGATCGGCTGATCCTGTTTGGTACCGTGGTGGCGATGGAGCAGGCGGAGCAGCGTTTGCTGGAGGGGCGCTGAGTCCCCTTGCTCTCATCGGCAGCCCCCTTTACTCCCGCTCTTTTGGTAGCCCTTCGATATCGAGGAAGGCGACGACTCTCTCCCGCTCCCTCAGGGTGTCCTGATAGCCCAGCTTGATCAGCTGCTGGCAATAACCCGGATAGAACATCAAAAAGCTGGCCAGACTGCTGGTCTCATCCCCCTTCACGCCCAGCACCCGCAACAGGCGGCGCAACTTTAGCGGTAGTTTGCGCAGGTAGGCCAGTGCGATGGTGTCGAGATCCTGACTCGGTTTTAGCACGCAGGTCTCCACCCGTTTCAGCTTGAGGCGATTGCGCTCCCGCTCAGGGATAAGATCCAGCGTCTGGTTGATGCGCCATAGCCGCTCCAGATCGGAGTTGAGGGTGTCGGTAAAGACCGTATCGAGCAGATGGCTGGCGATATTGGAGCTGGTGAGATGGCCGTGATGATGGGTCGGTGCCGAGTGGGCTGGCGGATCCAGGGTGATCAGCAGGATCCGCTCCGCACCCAGATGGATGGCGGGGCTGAGCGGACTCAGCTGGTGGATGGAACCGTCGCCGTAGAACTTCTCGCCGATCCGGGTGGCCGGAAAGACGAAGGGGAGCGCCGAGGAGGCGAGCAGATGCTCAGATGTAAGCACGGTGCGCACCCCGCGCCGTCTGGCCCGCTCCCACGGATGGTGGTCGGCCCGCCCCTGAAAGAAGGTGGTGGAGAGGCCGTCATCGTAATCCGATGCCGTGATGGCCAGCGCCTCCAGACTGCCGTAGAGGATGTTGTCATCAATGCGGTGATAGTCGATGAGTTGATCCAGCAGGCGGTGCAGCGGCGCGTTGTCAAAGAGGTGAAAGGCGTGGTTGGTGTGGGGATTTATCAGCCCTGCCGACCCTTCGTACATCAACCGCCACAGCAGGCGCCCCGGGTGAAAATCGAAGATGTGGTGAGTCTCGAAGCGGCGCCAGACCCACTCCAGCTTGCGCACCCCCAGATGGAAGCAGGAGGCGTAGCAGGCCAGTGCGGTGACATTGATAGCCCCCGCCGAGGTGCCACACAGGATGGGAAAAGGGATGCCGAGATTGCGCGGGTAGAGCTCCGCAATCGCCTTGAGGGCGCCGACCTGATAGGCGGCGCGAGCACCGCCACCGGTGAGCAACAACGCTGTATTGGGTCTGGCCATATGCTGGCGCCTTATTGTGTGCTGACAAGAATGTTCCCACTGACAAATTAACTATAAGGCGCTGTATCAAATATAAAAACGGGCGCTTGCCCGTTTTTTTCATGGCCCCATGTCAAAGGGCGCGGTGAGGATTTTCCGGTCACGCCAGCTGATCGAAGGCGGCGAATACCGGAGCGCTGGCGAGGATGCGACCGTGGCCCAGTCCCCGGGTGCTCACCAGCCGGGTATGACCATCCTGACTGGCCCTCAAGGAATCGCCGTGCGGGGCAAATCTGTCCTCCTCGTCGTGCACGATTATCGCCGCGCCGCTGCGACTGGCGAGGCGACCCAGTGGATCGACCGTGCTCAAGGGGTGCTGGTACTCCTGCTCAATCTCCTTGACCACCGCATCGAACAACCGGATGGAGTAGCCGGAGCGCGCCACCATGCCGTATAGCTGGGGCACATAGTCGAGCACCGGCGAAATCAACAGCAGCGGCAGGGTATCGATACCCGCCTGACGGCTGGAGAGGGTGACGGCGCCTCCCATGCTGTGGGCGATGACCCCGTGCAGCGGGCCTACTTCGCTGGCCAATTTGGCTGCCAGCTCGTCGAAGGCGCGTACGAAGCGGGGCAGGTGGCCTGTGTTGCCTGCGCTCTGGCCGTGGGCCGGATGATCGTAGGCAATGGCGGTGAAACCCTGTGCGGCGATATGGCTCATCAGTGGATAGAACTGGCTGGCGCTGCCGGACCAGCCGTGCATCAGCAGCCACAGTGGTCCCTGACCGAGCCGATAGCTCATCAATACCCCTTCGCTGGTATGGACGGCCTGCTTCACCAGACCGGCAGGTTCGTAGCCACCCTGCTGATTGCGCTGGGGGGTGAGCAGCAACTTGCTGGCGGTGCGCTTGGCATGGGTGGGGGCGAGTCTGTGGTGCAACCGGGTACCGATCCCCAGCAGCCATTTGCTCGGGCTGAAGCGGCGGGTGTTGAAGTAGATCTTGCTGCTCATGGTCATCCTGTGGTTTTTATGTGCGAACGGTCGTGCTTTTTTATCGGTTTTTAAAAATTAGTGTTGAACGGATGCCAAAACATCAGCGCCAGCTGCTCAGCAGAGCGTCCACCTCGGGCCAGAAGTGGCGGGCCGGATCCTGACACAGTTCGAGATCGTTGAACACCTGATCCGCCAGATAGAGGCCATAGAGGCGATAAACGGCGCGCCAGGGATCCATCTCCTGTCGCCACTCGCCTGCGGCCTGACCCTGTACCACCTGACGGGCCAGATAGTCGAGCCAGAAGCGCACCAGTTGCCGGGCGGCTTGCTGCACGGGGCTCTTTTGCTCATGGCCATCCTGCACCGAGGTCCAGGCGTCGAGGAACATGCAGCGTCCGGCAAAGCAGTGGTTCCACGCCTGCCAGGCGCGCAGCAGGGCGATCAGCTTGTCGTGCTGGCTCTGGTGCTCCTGCTGACGTACCGGCTGGATCACCCGCAGCCGAAACACCTCGGCTGCGTACTCCAGCACGGCGATCTGCAGATTGTCTCGGGATTGAAAGTGGGCAAACAGGCCGCTTTTCGACATCTCGCAGGCGCTGGCCAGCGAGCCGATGGTCAGGCTCTCCAGCCCTTGCTGGCTCGCCTGCTCAAAGGCAGTCTGCAAAATGTTTTCCCGGGTCAGGCGCCCCTTGCTCATCACTCTCTCCTCGTTGGCGCTGGCAGCATAAAGTACGATCGTGCTAATTGTCGAGCAACAAATAGCCAGCATGGCTGGCTATGTCGTCTCCCGCGTGTCACTGCGCGCGGTGTTCAGCTCTCCTTGATATCGAGCTGTTGCAGGGCGATAACCGCCTGAGTGCGGTTTTTGACACCCAATTTTCTGAAGATGGCGGTGATATGGGCCTTGATGGTGGCCTCGGAGACATTGAGCTCCCAGGCGATCTGTTTGTTGAGGCTGCCATCGCGCAGCATGATCAGCACCTTGTATTGCTGGGGGGTGAGGCTGGCCAGCTTGCTGGCGAAATCGGGGCCGTCTTCCGATTCAGGATGGAGCGAGATGCCTTCCGGCACCCAGTTATCCCCCCCGATCACCGTATTGAGGGCATTGACCAGCTCCTTCATCGGCACTGATTTGGGGATGAAGCCGAGCGCTCCGAGCCGCAACACCTGCTGGATGATGGCCGCATCTTCCGAGGCGGAGACCACCACGATGGGCAGGTCGGGATACTGGCCGCGCAGGTGGGCCAGCCCCTCGAAGCCATTGGCCCCCGGCATCTTGAGATCGAGCAGCAACAGGTCAACTTCGGGGTGCTCGCCGAGCAGGTTGGTCAGGCTGTCGATGGAGTCCGCTTCCAGCAATTGAGCGTCGTTGATGGCCATGTGCACCGCTTGGTAAAGGGCGCCCCGAAACAGGGGGTGGTCATCTGCGATGACGATGGTAAATTGGCTGTCCATATTTCGGTTAATGGCTCACATTGTTGCTAACTGATTGTTTTGAAAAATCAAACTAGCATCGCTCACCAAGAGGGTCAAACCCGCCGGTGCGCAAATGTGAAGCGACCATCGGATGTTTTGCCATCAAGGGCAGACAGGCCGGTCGCAGGCAACTCATGCAGGAGGCAACAGATGGGATCCTTGGTATTGGCGGTGGGCACCGGCTCCACCTGGGCGATACGGGCGGCACTGGTGCTCGCCATGAGCGGGCTGACGTGGCAGGAGCAGGTGTTCGATCTGGAGGATGCCAAGTCGCTGGCGCGGCTCAAGCGGCTGGCACCGGCCGGTCTGGTGCCCTGGCTCGAACACGATGGCGTGCGGGTTCACGACTCGCTGGCCATCGCCGAATATGTTCACGAGCTCTGTCCCGACCGTCAGCTCTATCCTGTTTCGCTGGCCGAGCGGGCACAGGCTCGCAGCCTCTGCGCCGAGTTGCATGCAGGATTTCGGCAGATCCGTTCTCTGCTCCCCTTCTTTCTTGGGGCACCAACCCGTATCGATCCCCCGGTGGAGGCGGTCGGTGAGCTGGCCCGTTTGCAGGAGATCTGGTCGCAGACGCGAGGCCCCTTCTACTTTGGCGAGGCGGGCATTGTCGATGCCTTCTATGCGGTGATGGCCTATCGGCTGGCCAGCTACGGCATCCTGTTGCCCGGTCAGGCCGGAGCCTATCAGCAGGCGCTGCTCTCTTGGCCTCTGTGGCAGGAGACCCTGCTCAAGGCTCGGTTGCAGTGGCCGGTGGCGGCGCTCCAGTCACAGTGAGTCTTGGCAGATAGATAAACGAGAGAGGGGAGCCAGTGGCTCCCCTCTCTGCTGCTGGTCAATGTGGCTTAAGGGTTACTTCTGCCGGCCGGCAAAGACCACCACCACCTTGTCATCCCCCTTCTCCCGCACAAAGGCGTAGGGGGCATCCGAGAGTTTCCGGTGGCTGCCTGCCGCAATGGCCGGATGGGCGGCGCGGAACTGGCCCAGTTGCTGCCAGTGCTTGACCAGCTCAGCCTTGTCTCCGTTAGCCAGATCCTGCCAGTTCATGTCCGAGCGCAAGCCTTGATCGAACACCCCGCCATCCTTGGCCAGCCCGCGGCCGGACTCGTCGCCATAGTAGAGCTGGATGCCGCCCGGCAGCAGCATAAAGCTGTTGGCGACCCGGCGCTGTAGCGGCACATTCTGATAGTCGCCAAAGAACAGCTTGGTGTCGTGGGAGCTGATGTAGCTCAGCACGTTGAACTCGGGATCCTGATTGATGCGGCTGGCGTAGCTGGTATAGGTGGGCTCGGCGCTGGCCATGCACTGGGCCTGTGACAGTGCGAACTCGCGCTGATAGTCGAAGTTGATCAGGGAATCGAAACCGTTCTGATACCAGAAATCCTTGGCGACCCCGTGATCCCATACCTCGCCCACCATGTAGAAGGGCAGATCGTCGAGGGCCTTGCCCGGGTTCGCAGTCTTCCACTCCTTGAGCGCAGCGGTGCCCGCCTGCTTGAGCTTGGCCCACACCTCTGGCTCCAGATGCTTGACGGTGTCGGCGCGGAAGCCGTCGATGCCAAAGCGGCGCACCCAGTCGGTGTGCCAAGCGATGAGATAGTCACTTACGGTAGCGTCGGGTAGCGCCTTGGCGAGGGTATCCTTTTTCGCGGCCAGCAACGGCGGCAGCCCTACCGGTTTGGTCGATTCGGTCAGAAAGTCCGGCAGCCCCGCCACCGAGCCGGTGACATCGTCGGTGCCGGGCTGCGGGTAGCCGGGCAGACCGGCGCGCACCCAGTCACCACTCCACCACTTGTTCCACGCGGGTGATTGATAGTCGATGAACTGGTTGTAACCATGCCAGTTGAGGCCACCGCTCGGGCGCCACTGGTTCCAGACGGTCGGCAGTTTGCTGCTGTTCTGAGTTAGCTCGGTGAGCCCCAGATCTTGCAAGTCGGCGAGGGTGGCGTAACCGGCGTGGTTCATCACCACGTCGAGGATGATCCGCATGCCGCGCTTGTGGGCCTCGTCCACTAGGGTTTTCAGGCTCTCTTCATCGCCGTAGTTGGGGTCAATCTTGGTGAAGTCGAGCGCCCAGTAGCCGTGGTAGGCGTAGAAGGGGAAATTGCCCTGCTCGCCGCCACCAATGAAGCCGTGAACCTGCTCCACCATGGGGGTGATCCAGATGGCGTTCATGCCGAGGCTCTTGATGTAGTCGAGCTTCTCGGTCAGCCCCTTGAAGTCACCGCCATGCCAGGTGGCTACCTCATCCTGACCATCCTTCTGGCGGCCGAAGCTGTGGTCGTTGGCCGGGTCGCCGTTGTGGAAGCGATCGGTCAGCAGGAAATAGACGCTCGCCTGATCCCAGCTGAACGGTGCTGGCTTGGCTGCCTTGACCGGTTCGAGCAGCAGCAGGCCGCCGCTCTCTTTACTCGGGGTAAGGGTCAGTTTGCCCTGTTTGACCACCGCCTCCTGTTTTGAGTAGGCATCCCTCAGTCGGGTACCGTCTGGCCAGACCCCTTTCAGGGATACAGTGACCGGGCCGCCATCCCAGCTGATGCAGGGCTCTTCTGGTGGCTGGCGTTTGAATTCGCTCTTCTTGGTCGCCCGCAACACCTTGAGGCTGGGAGTATCCGGGTTGAAGGTGAACTGATACTCCCCTGCCAGCATCACCCGCAGGGTAAAGCTTTGATCCTTGCTGCATTTGTCCATGGGTTGGGCGGTGCCGAAGGGGAGCGGCTTGCTCTCGCTCGGGCCAAAGCTGGTACCGCAACTGTTGCTTGCGTCGCTGATGCGGATCTGGTGGCTCCCCTTGGCAAGGGTGTGGGTCAGCTCGACCGCCCCTTTGTCCAGCGCGATCGGAGTTGCCACCGGCTGACCATCCACATAGAGGTGAACCTCGGGGGCGGCCATCGCCTGTTGGGTGAACAGCGGGGCGGCCATCAGGGCTAGCAAGAGGGGGGATAAGTTTTGAGCACGACGCATAAGCCATTCCTTGAGCAGGGCAGTTCGGACAAGGGCCCATTCTAGGAGCAGCAAAGCGCACCTTGGATCGGCAAAATGCCGATTTGTGACATCAGTTCAAATGGTTACGTTTTCAAGCCGCGGAAAGTGTGACGGAGAGGAGATGGGACGCTCTGTCGATAAAAATAGCGGCCATAAAAAATGCCGGTCAGGTGACCGGCATTTGGTGTGTCAGGCATCGTCGTCACATCAGACGGTGAAGAACTTGAAGTTGACGAAGGCCACCGCGATGAAGGAGGCCACCATGCCGCTGATGCAGAGCACAGCAGGGCGGATGGCGGGCCAGCGATGGGTCAGCAGAATGATGGCCAGCAGGGTCGGGTAGAGCCCGAACATGTAGCGCGGCATGGCGTTGAGGCCGGTCATCAGCGGGATGGTGCAGCAGATGAACATCAGGGTCGCTTCAGCCCAGCGTTTCTGGCTGAACAGGTAGCCGTTCAGGCACCAGCCGAAGATCACCATGATGGAGAGGTAAGCCTTGCGGCCACCCAGCTCGAAACCGCTCAGCCACCAGTCCAGCGGGCTGTCCATATAGCGACCCCAAGCCACCTGAATGTGCTTGAAGGCAAAGGCATCGCCGGTCAGGTGATAGAGGTAGACCATGTAGGCAAACAGGCCAAACGGGATCATCCAGAGGGTGAACACCACCTTGAAGGCGCGCTCGGTGAAGCGGAAAAATTCCCGCCAGCCGTAGGCCTGCAGCGCCAGGATCAGCACCGGGAAGACCATCATCACCCCCAGGTTGCGGGTGGCGGAGATACAGACCCCCAGCACGGCCACCATCAGCCACTGCTCCCGATAGGCGAACAGGAACATCCCCAGCATCAGCGCCATAAAGGTCGACTCGGTATAACCGGAGACGAAGTAGGCGGAGAAGGGGGAGAAGGCGAGCAGCCAGACGCCGAAGCGGGCGGTATCGTCCCCCAGCTTGAGCTGACGCAACACCAGCAGCATCAGCGGCAGGCTGGCGAAGAAGGAGATATTGGTAACAATGATGAGGCCGATCAGGCTCTCGACATTGAACAGGTTGGAGATGGCACCGGAGACCATCGGATAGAGCGGCATAAAGGCCCAGTTGGCCGCATTGCCCTTGCTCAGCCAGCGCGGGTAGAGATCGTAGCCGTTCTCGATGATGCGCTGGAACCAGACGCAGTCGAACTGACAATAGGCCTGCAGCGGGCCTATGTCGGGGGAACCATAGAGCTGGACACCGAAGTAGCCCATGCCATACAGCGCCACCCGGCTCAGCATGAAGGCAGCGATGATCATCAGCCAGTCACGACCGCTGATGCGTAGTGACGGGCGATAGGGGAGTGCAGCCCCGGTTAGCGGGGCAGTATTGGTCATATCATTCATCAGGCAAAAACCCAGACGCGAGAGAGAACGTAAGTGAGGACGGTAACGGTCAGGGTGGCGATGACCACCGGCAGCAGACCGGAGAGCCCCGCAAACAGCAGGCCGCTCAGGATCAGGTTACGCACCGCAAGCGAGAAGAGGGCGACCAGCAGAAACTTGCTGGCGGCTCCCTGCTTCTGGAAGGTGATGTAGCGGTGACCAAAGAAGGAAAACCAGAACGCTATGGCAAAAGCCAGTGTGGTAACCAGGTGCTCCGAGATGGTGGGCCAGGTATGAAACAGTGCGATGGAGGTGCCAAGGTCGACGAGGGTAGCCCCCCCGCCGACAAAGCCGAAACGTACCAGCCGCCAGAATTCCTCGCGGGAGATCATTGAGGCGCCTGCTCCTGCTGCTCTTGCGGATTGCTTTCTGTGCTCTGCGGTTTGGCCGCATCCTGCTTGGCATACTGGCCATAGACCCCTTCAATGAGGTAGACCGGGCGCTGTTTCACTTCCACGAACATGCGGCCGATGTACTCGCCGATGATGCCGAGTGACAACAGCTGGATACCGCCGAGGAACAGCACCACGGACATCAGGGAGGCGTAACCGGGCACGTCGATGCCGAAGAAAACCACCTGGGTCACGATCTTGAGGATGTAGAGGAAGGCGACGAAGGAGACGCCGACACCCACATAGCTCCAGACCCGCAGCGGCCAGCTGGAGAAGCTGAGCAGACCGTCGAGCGCGAAGTTCCACAGTTTCCAGTAGTTGAATTTGGTTTCACCGGCGTGACGGGCCGGGCGCTCGTAGGGGACGCCAACGGCACGGAAACCGGCCCAGGCAAACAGACCCTTCATGAAGCGGTTGCGCTCGGGCAGCAGCTTGATCGCCTCGACCACGCGACGGTCGATCAGGCGGAAGTCACCGGCGTTCTCCGGCAGCTTGGTGCTGGTGGAGAGGGCGTTGAAGAAGCGGTAGAAGCCACCGGCAGTCAGGCGCTTCATCGGGGTATCGGCACTGCGATCGACGCGGATGCCGTAGACGGTGTCATAGTCACCGGTCTGCCACAGTTTGACGAACTCCAGGATCAGGGCGGGCGGGTCTTGCAGATCCACGTCCATCGGCACGATGGCATCCCCTTTGGCCTGATGCAGACCGGCGGTCAGGGCCGCTTCTTTACCGAAGTTGCGTGCCAGGTTGACCAGGGTTACGCGCGGATCGCGGGCGATGGCCTGCTCGACCACTTCACGGGTGCGGTCACGGCTGCCATCGTTGACGAATACAATTTCAAGCTGGTCTTTCAGCGGGGCCAGTTCGTTGTCTATCGCGTTGATGAAGGCATCGATGCTCTCTTCCTCGTTGTAAACGGGAACGACCAGAGAGAGTCGAAAATCTGGATGCGACATAAGAACGTCCTTATTTGGGATAGTTGTTTTTATAAAATGGTATTCGGGGCAAGGATCACTGGGCTACGGTCAAACGTACCGACTGCACATTGATGGGAGTAGGTGCCGAGAGCGCCAGAAAATTGGGGCGCTTGGGATCTGCCGTGAGCGAGTCACCGGGCAGACTGAGGCGGATTTCGTTGATGCCCGCTTTGGCCAGTTTCACCGTGGTGGTGAAGTCGTGACCCAGCGCCACTTTCAACAGAGCACCGGCTTCCGGGCTGTTGATGCGGGCCTGTACGGTGAGCTGATCCGGATTGGCCGCCTGCTTGGGCAGCACAAAGTAGAGACCGCCCTGACCGCTGAGCAGGGTACCTTCGTCGCTCGGCTTCTTGGCCCAGCCTTCGCTGGAGAGGAAGCGGCTCGGCTTGGTCAGATTGAGCTCGTTACCCGGCTGATAGGTCATGCTGGAGTTGTGTTCCCAGAAGCGGGTCTTGCCTTCCAGATAATAGAGTTTGTAGGCCAGGCTCACGTTGGGGTGAGCAGCCAGATAGAGGGTGTAAAGATAAAAACCGCTTAACGCCAGAATGGCAGTCAAAAAACCGAACTTTTTGTACGTCATATCACTCTCTATGCCTGACAGAATGGGTAGGCCGATGTCGCGCATATGCTAATCCAATTGCAAAAAAAGCATAGTGGATCACAAAAAAATATTTGGTCACATATTAACCCCTTTTTACCCCTGTTCCAAACGTTGCTGTTTCCCGGTTAAACAGGTCTGGCGGGGCGCCGGTTGCCAATGGTGCTCCGGCAAGGTATTTGGCAAATAGCAGAGCTTTGCTGCGTCATTTTCTAGCGGATGCGATAGTCATCTGGCTTCTATCGCCATTTTGCAGGGGGCGATTTATGATGACTCACTTATTCGTCAAGGATGACATATGAAGTGGATCTCTTGCTGTCTGCTGCTTGGATTATGGGCGCCAATGGCATTGGCCAAGGCCCTGTGTCCCGAGCCCATTCAGGTCGGTTACGATAACTGGCCCCCCTACCATTATTACGAAGCCGACTCACCGCAAGAGGTGCGCGGTTATGCCGCCGAGGTGCTGACGGCAGTGCTCACTTCCATGCACTGCAAGGTCCATTATGTGGAGCTGCCCTGGAAGCGGGTACTGCACGAAATGGAGCATGGCGAGATAGACATGGCGATGGAGGCGAATATCAATGATGAGCGCGCTCGTTATGCTTGGTTTTCCGACTCCTACAACCCGGGGCGCACCTTGCTGTGGATCCGCAAGGGCAGCCACTATCCCGAGCAGGATCTGGCGAGCTGGCTGGCCAGTGGTTACTCCCTCGGCGTCACCAAAGAGTACTTCTATGGCGATGAAGTGATGTCGCTGCTCGCTCGCTATGCCAAACAGGTGAGTGCGGTGAGCGACCAGCAAAATTTTGAGAAGCTGGCCCGCGGGCGGATCGACGGTTTCCTCGGTGACATGCTGGCTACCCCCAGCGCCCTTAACAAGGAGGGGATGAGCGGTCTGTTCACCAGTCACCCCATGGTGGTATCTGAATCGCCAAGCTTCTTTATGTTGGGCAAGCGCAGCTTTTCGCCGCAGTTCTTGCAACAATTCAATCAGGCGTTGGCGCGGTTCAAGGAGACAGATGCGTATGACATTATCTGGCAGCGTTATGCCCCCGGGCGCTAGCAAAGTATTGGCCGTTCACGCATCATGAGCGGCCTGAGCATCGGGTCTGCTTGTCAGGCCCGACAGAGTGAACAAACCGTTTTGAGGTACCCATGGGGATGAAGTATTGGCTGGCCCTTGCCAATCTGGTGTGGCTGGGATGTTTGCCCGCTGGCGCGGTACATGCGACCGAAGCACAAGTCGTGGTGGCGGCCAGTGAAACCGGACACGACTGGTATCAGGGCAGTCAGGCCGAACAGGCCCGTGTCGAGCTGGAGCAGCAGTTGCAAGAGGCTGTGCTTGCCCAGCTGCATCCCGATTTTTTCACGCTGTGGAAGCGTCTGCAGGCCACCCCTGCAGACAAGCGTGGTGCCATCTATGACGACATTTTTACCAAGCTGAGCCGTTTCCAGCACGCCTGGCGGGGGATGGATCTGGTCTCGCGCGAGCAGATGAAGACCCTCAAGCTCGATTTGAACCGCCCTGTAGTGACCCAACCCAGCGATGATGACCTGCTCACCCAGGTGAAATCCCTGCGCCCTCAGGTGGCGGAATACGAGGCGGTGCGGGCCAAAGTGCACAAACTGCTGGCAATGCCGATGGCCAGCAAGTGGCCAACCCTCGATATGCCGACCCTGCGTGCCGGAGAGAGCTCCGCCGAGCTCGGCCAAATCCGCGCCATGCTCAACGAGCTGGGCGACAGCGCCCCGAGCCATGGTGATCAGATTTACGATGGTGATACCGAGCAGGCCATCAAGCAGTTCCAGCGTCGTCATGGTCTCACCGCGGACGGCATTATCGGTCGTCAGACCCGCTCCTGGCTCAATACCGGCCCGCAAGTGCGCGCCAGCCTGCTGCTGCGCAACCTGTGGCGTCGCGATCTTGTGGATCAACTCGCCGGTGGCCGCTACGTGTTGGTCAATATTCCCGACTACCGCCTGAGTGTGGTGGAGTCCGGCAACGAGGTGTTTACCAGCCGGGTCATCGTCGGCAAGGAGCAGCGTGCCACGCCCATCCTCGCCAGCGAAATTCGCTCCATCGTGCTCAACCCCTCCTGGCATGTGCCGCGCTCGATCTTGAGCAAGGACATTCTGCCCAAGCTGGGTCGCGATCCCGCATACCTGAGTCGTGAGCAGTTCGAGGTGATCGACAGCGAGGGCAATCCGGTCCAGTTCACCGAAGAGGGGTGGCATCAGGCGCTGGCCGCCGGTTTCCCCTATCGCCTGCGGCAAAAGCCGGGGGATCACAATGCTCTGGGGCGCTACAAGTTCTACCTGCCCAACAATGACGCCATCTATCTGCACTCCACCCCGCGCAAGGCGCTGTTCGAGCAGGGGGCGCGCGCCTTCAGTTCGGGTTGCATCCGGGTGGAACATGCGGACGATCTGGCCGAGCTGTTGTTGGCGGACTCCCGCTATCAGCCGGACAAGGTGGCCAATATCCTCAAGGAGAGCCAGACCAAATGGTTGCCGCTCACCACGCCGATCCCGGTCTTTACCGTCTACTGGAGCAGCTGGATCGACGAAAATGGTCGCCAGCAACTGCGCAATGACATCTACGGATTTGATCGGGTCAGCTTCCAGAGCCGCCTGCTGTGATCCCTGCCACAGAGTGAAAAGCCCGGCCTGTGCCGGGCTTTTCTATGGGCGATTGTGGTTTGACAGGGCCCCCCGCCGGAGGGTAGTTTCAAGCGCCTGTATCACATTCAATCAGTGATCTTATTCAACTATTTTTCGCTTGAATCTGCGATGGACGAACCCCTTATGCTGGAACAAGAGATAAGTCGACGTCGCCTGTTGCTGGGAGCCGGTTGCCTGCTGGGCAGCTCGCTGATCTCCTTCCCTGCACTGGCCAGCCGCAGTACCACCGGGCGTGAACTCAGTTTCTTCAATCTCAATACCGGCGAGCGGGTGCGCGCCAGCTATTGGGAAAACGGCCACTATCTGAGCGACGGGTTGGCCGAGCTCAACCACATCTTCCGCGATTACCGGCGCAATGAAGTGTTCAACATCGACAAGAAGCTGTTTGATCAGCTGTTTCTGTTGCAGCACAAGCTGGGTCGGCGCAGCGAAATTCAGCTGATCTCCGGCTATCGCGCCCCGGCCACAAATCGCCAAAAGCGCCACAAGAGCCGCGGCGTGGCCAAGCACAGCTACCACACCCTGGGGCAGGCGGTGGATGTGCGGATCCCCGGCGTACAGCTGGCCCATCTGCGCAAGGCGGCGCTCCAGCTCAAGGTGGGTGGGGTTGGTTACTATCCTCGTGACAACTTCGTTCACCTCGATACCGGCCCGGTGCGCAGCTGGTAAAGGGGTTGGCAAACTGCCAAGCTCTTCCCACCAGAGAGGAGATTGCGATGAACAAGATAGTGATTGGCGGCCTGATCGCCCTGTTGTTGACCGGTTGCAGCAAGCTCAACCGTGAAAATTACGACCAGTTGAAGATGGGGATGAGTTACGCCGAGGCCAGCACCATTCTGGGCAAGGCGGAGCGCTGTGATGATGCGCTGGGCACCACCAGCTGCCTCTGGGGCGGGGAAGGGAAGAACATCAAGATCCGCTTTATCGCCGACAAGGCGACCTTCTTCAGCTCGGAAGGGATTAACTGAGTCGTAGAACGTCCATGAAAAAGCGCCGCTTGGGCGCTTTTTTGTTGCTCGCAATCCAACCCGACTCGCCAGAAGCTGGCGTACTCAGTGGGTCGCGTACTGGTAGTTGAAGGTAGGCAGACCCCACTTGAAGCGAACCGCCAGCAGCCGCAGGACAAAGCCAATTCCGATAGAACCGAACGCCGCCCAGTTGGTCGGCAAGCCCTGATCCAGCGCCAGACAGTAAAGCGCTGCGGTGATCAGCGAAATGGCTGCATAGAGCTCGCGACGAAACACCAGCGGAATGCGTTGGCAGAGCAGATCCCGCAGCACCCCGCCAAAGACCCCGGTCACCACCGCCATGATGCAGGCAATACCGGCGCCGTGGCCCATATCCAGCGCTCGGGCCGCACCGAAGATGGAGAAGACCACCAGCCCCAGGGCATCGAGGGCCATGAACAGCTTGCCGAGATAGCGCATCAGGGGGGCGGAGACCACACCCGCCATCGCGGCTGCGGCAACCAGCAGCACATATTCCGGATGTTCAATCCAGAGCAGCGGATAGTGGCCGAGCAGCACATCGCGGATGGTGCCACCACCGATGGCCGTCGCCGAGGCGATGATCACCACACCAAACAGATCCATCCGTCGCCGACCCGCGGCCAGCGCGCCGGTCATCCCTTCGGCCACCAGGCCCACCAAGAAGAGTGCATGTAACATGAGATATCCCAGGGAACGAGAAAGGCCAGAATCCTACCAACTCGTGTCATATGGGACAAGCTATCGAATGCATGCATTAATTTAATTCATGCTAAATGCGAAAAAGGCACCGTTTCGGGTGCCTTTTTCTAATCAATGTTCAAGGGTTAGCGCCCCAACTGCTCCTGCCGGTAGTGATCGACCCACATGGCGGTGGCGCCACAGATGGCGACCGGCATCACGAAGAGGTTCACCACCGGAATGGCGGAGAAGAGGGTCACCAAAGCGCCGAAGCTGAGGCACTTGCCACGGCGTTGCTTCAAGGCGTCACGCATGGTGATGAAGTCGATCTTGTGGTTGTCGAACGGATAATCCACATACTGGATCGCCATCATCCAGGCGCTGAACAGGAACCAGAGCACCGGCGCCAGGGTCTGGCCCACCACCGGGATCAGGAACAGGATCAGGCAGCCAATGGCCTTGGGCAGGTAATACTTCAGCTTGGTCCATTCGCGGCCGAAGGTGCGTGGCACATCCTTGACGATATCCAGCATGCCGCCGTCATTGGCGGGCTGACCGGTGAGGATCTGCTCCACCTTCTCCGCCAGCAGGCCGTTGAAGGGGGCGGCTACCCAGTTGGCAACCGAGCTGAAGATAAAGGAGAAGACCACCAGTATGGTGATGAGGGCGATGGGCCACAGCAGGTAGTCCAGCCAGTCGAGCCAGGCGGGGATCTGCTGGTGGAGCCAGGCGAACAGGCCGTCCAGTTGCAGCAGCAGGGCATAGAAGGCCCCGGCAAACAGCACGAAGTTGACCAGCAGGGGGATCAGCACAAAGGTGCGGATGCCCGGTTGGCGAATAAGGGAAAACCCGCGCAGAAAGTAGTCTGCACCGCTGATTGAATCTTTGACCATATGGGGTGATTGGCTCATGTGAGCTCCATCTATGCATGGGAGAACTGCCAGCATATTACAAACAAGCCTTTGATTTGGTAAAGTCGCCGACTATTCCTTATTTCGTGCCGCGGCGACCAAAAGTCGGGCATGAATGGGGATGATGCCTGCATATTACAAACAAAGCCGGGTCTGGATTTGGTAAAATCGCCTGCCCGCCTCCTCTTTATTTAGCCACTGATACAGGTCGCCATGCGTCTGAAACTGATCAAACTCGCCGGCTTCAAGTCGTTCGTCGAGCCGACCCGCATCGAACTGTCGGCAGACATGACCGCCGTGGTGGGCCCCAATGGCTGTGGCAAATCCAACGTCATCGACGCGGTGCGCTGGGTGTTGGGGGAGAGCTCCGCCCGTCATCTGCGCGGCGAGAACATGACCGATGTCATCTTCAACGGCTCTATCAATCGCAGTGCGCACGGGCGCGCCTCGGTCGAGCTGGTGTTCGACAATCCCCACAACCGGGTGCCCGGCGAGTTCGGCCGCTTTACCGAGATTTCGGTGCGCCGCGAAGTGCTGCGCGACGGCTCCAACCACTATCAGATCAACGGCCAGAAGTGCCGCCGCAAGGATGTGACCGACCTCTTCCTCGGCACCGGTCTTGGCCCCCGCAGCTACGCCATTATCGAGCAGGGCACTGTCAGCCGACTGGTGGAGTCGCGCCCGGCCGATCTCAAGCTCTTTATGGAAGAGGCCGCCGGGGTATCCCGTTACAAGGAGCGGCGCCGCGAGACCGAGCAGCGCATTCGCCACACTCAGGAGAACCTAGAGCGCCTCGGCGATATTCGCGGCGAGCTGGGTTCGCGCCTTGAGCACCTCAAAGCCCAGGCCGAAACCGCCGAACGCTACAAACAGCTCAAGAGTCGTTCGCGCGCCGCTCGCGCCGAGCTGATTGGCTCCGAGTTGTGGGCGCTGGAGACGCGCCTTGGCGAGGCCAAAACCGAACTGGCACATGCCGAGCAGGCGCTGGCGGCGCTCGATGCCAAGCGTACCGCCGATGAGGGGCGCCACGTCACCCTGTCGGTCGCCAGACAAGAGGCGCAAGCCGAGCAGGCGAGCCGTCAGCAACAGATTTTTCTCGGCGGGCAGGCCATCGCCCGTCTCGAACAGCAGCAACTGCACCAGAGTGAACTGGGGCGCGACTGGCAGGCCCGTGCAGAGGCGCTGGGCGAGCGGATTGCCACCCGCAAGGCGCAGCTGGCCAGCCAGCAGGATCAACTGACCGAAGGGGTATTGCGCGCTGAGCAGGAGAGCGCTCGGCTGGAGCAGTGTGAGCAGTTGATTACCGAGCAGCAGGAGGCTCGCCAGCACGCCAGCGAGCAACTGGAACAAGCCCGCTTGCGCCAGCAGCAGTGGCAGCAACAGTTGGCCGGGGTGCAGGGGCAACTCAATCAGACCCGTACCCGGTTGGGTGGTTTGCAGGAGCTGCAAGCCAAGACCCGGCTGGCGCGCCTCAAGCTGGAAGATGAACGCGCTGGCCCCCTCGGCACAGAGGCCGACGATCTGCAACCGGCCCTCGATGCCCTGAGTGGTGAGCTGGAGCTGACGAGGGCTGCCAATGGCGAGCTGACCGAGCAGCTGGCGCAGGCGGTCGACGCCCATGAACAACTCAAGCAGCAGCATGGCCAGCAGTTGAGCCTGCAGCGGGAGTTGGAGGCGCGGCTGGCGACCCTAGATCAGATCCTCGGCGAACAGATGGAGGGGGCGACCCTGGCGGATCGACTGCAGGTTGCCCCCGAGTGGGCACAGGCACTCGACAAGGTGCTGGGTCGCTGGCTCACCGCAACGCCGGCGGACGAGTGCGATCTGATGCAAGAGGGGCTCTGGATTGGCCCGGCGCAACCGGCGGTTGCCGGTACCCTGGCGGCGCAACTGGGCGGCGAGCACATTCCTGCCTTCCTCAATGCCATCTGGCTGGTGGAGAGCCGGGAGGCAGCATTGGCCCGCCAGCCAAGCCTTGCGGCCGGTGAGTCGGTACTGACTCCTGCTGGCGACTGGCTGGGGCCAAACTGGGCAGATTTGGGACAGGGCGCGGCGCTTGGCACCATGGCGCTGCTGGGTGAGCGTGAGCGGTTGCATACCGAGCAGGAGAAGGTTGCCGCGGGGCTGGCACAGCTGAGCGAGCAACTTGTGGCTGCCGATGCCCGGCGTGCCCAGCTTGCCAGTGCGCAGGAGTTGTCGCAGCGAACCTTGCGCGAGCAAGAGCAGAAATGGCAACAACTGCGCGAAGCCTGGAGCCTGCAACAGGGTCAGCGGCAGGAGCGGTTGCAGCGGCTCGGTCAGCTTGGCGAAGAGCTGAGCCGGCTCGATCAGGAGCAGGCCGAAGAGGCAGAGCGACTGGCCAGCGCTCGTGAACAACTGGAACTTGATGAGGCGCGCCTTGCCGAGTTGCAGGAGCAGGGGGAGCCGCTGACACAAGGGTTGCAGCTCGCGCAGGAGCTGCTGACCCGCTGCGAGCGGGCGGTTGACGAGGCCCGTGTGCGCCGCGAGCAGCAGCAAGCGGCCTGCCAGCGTTTGCAACTGGAGTTGGGCAATCTGCGCCAACTCATTACCTTGGGCGAAGAGGAGTTGGCGAGGCTCGGCCTGGAGCTGGCCGGGCTGAAAGGGCCGGATAGCGAGGCCGTGCCGGATCTGGCGCCCCTGCTTGCCGAGCAGCGCAATCTGGAGGCGCAGCAGCTCGCCTGCCATCAACGGCTTGCGGAGCTGGAGCGCCTGTTGGGTGAGCTGGAGCAGGCCAGAAGTGCCGATCACAAGCAGCTGGTGACGTTGCAAGAGAAGCTGGCAACCCTGCGCCTTGAGCGCGAACGCAACCTCACCCGTCGACAAGGGCTGCACGAGCAGTTCGAAGAGTTGGGGGTTCGACTGGTGGATCTCGATCAGGCGGTGCTGATCGCCGCTGATCGCAGCAAGCTGCGGCAGGAGATCCAGACTCTGGAGGCGCAAGTGGAGGCGCTCGGCGCCATCAACCTGGCGGCGCTGGAGGAGTACGAAGAGGCGAAAACCCGGGCAACCTATCTTGAAAATCAGTGCCAGGATCTCGAGCAAGCGCTGGAAACCTTGAGCCAAGCCATTAAAAGAATTGATAAAGAGACACAAATACGGTTCCGGGACACTTTCGATAAGGTCAACGAAGATTTAAAATCCCTGTTTCCAAAAGTGTTCGGTGGGGGCAGTGCCTGGCTTGAGCTTACCTCCGATGATCTTTTGGAGGCCGGAGTGAGCATCATGGCGAGACCTCCGGGTAAGAAGAATGCTACCATTGCCCTGCTTTCCGGGGGGGAGAAGGCGTTAACCGCGCTTGCGCTGGTTTTTGCCATCTTCAGACTCAACCCAGCACCTTTTTGTCTGCTGGATGAGGTGGATGCACCGCTCGATGAAGTGAACGTCGGTCGCTTCTGTTCTCTTGTCAAAGAGATGTCGAGCACAGTACAGTTCGTTTACATCAGTCATAATAAGGTCTCCATGGAGATGGCTGAGCAGCTGGTTGGCGTCACGATGCAAGAGCCCGGGGTTTCTCGCATTGTGTCGGTCGATATCGGTGAAGCCGTCGCTTTGGCTGAGCAAAACTAGAAAGAGAAGCAGCTAATGCAGGAATTGCGTTACATCTTGGTTGCCCTGGGCGGTATTGCTATTGCGGCATTGCTCATTCACGGGTTGTGGAGCAACAAAAAGAATCGTCAGGCACCGATCAAAGAGAAACCGATTGGACGGATGGACTCCAAGTCGCGGGATCGTGATAACGACGCCTTCGACAGCGATGGCATCGGCCAGGTACGTGTGGTCAGTGGTGGCCGTCGTGCCGAGCCCAAGCTGCGCAGTGAAGAGAGCCGCCAGCCGGAACTCGGTCGTCGCCCTGCCATCCCCGCCTTTGATGATGAAGATGACGAGGACGATCTGCCGCCGCCCGTAGTGCGCAAGCCTGCTGCCCGCCCGGTTCCGCCGCCTCCTGTCTATGAAGAGGAAGCGTTCGACGAACCGCTGCCCGAGGAGATCGACGAGGCGCCCGCCGCGCCGGTGCGCAAACCTGCTCAGGTCAATCGTCGTACCCCGGTCTACCGTTCCCGTCCCCAGCGCGAGCCCATGATGCAGTCGCTGGACGACGAGCCGCTGGTCGAGCCCGCCTACGCGACTGCCCCGACCTTCGGTGCCCGTGCAGAGACAGTCCGTACCGCTGACACCGTGCGTGCCGAGCCGGTGCGAGCTCCCGAGCCGGAATATCAGCCGCAGCCACGTCATGTGGCTCCCGAGCCTGTTTATGAAGAGCCAGCCTATGTGGCGCCTGCACCTGTGGTGGAAGAGCCGCGCATGGCGCCCCAGCCGGTCGAGAAGATCTGGCAGGATGTCTATGTCATCAACCTGATGGGCCGTCCGGGTCACGACTTGCAAGGTGCGACCCTGCTCTCATCCCTGATGGCGCTCGGCTTCAAGTTTGGCGAGATGGATATTTTCCACCGTCACGAAGATCCCAACGGCAAGGGTGAAGTGCTCTTCTCCATGATCAATATGGTCAAGCCGGGTACCTTCAACCCGTACCGGATGGAACAGTTCACTACGCCGGGTGTCTCCCTGTTCATGCAACTGCCGCTGCGCAGCAATGCCGCGTTTGCCTTCGAGGACATGCTGCAGGCTGCCGATCAGCTGGCCAGCGATCTCGATGCCATGCTGACAGATATGGATCGCAGCCCGCTGAGCGACGAGACCATTGCCCGTTACCGTCACGAGCTGGCTGCCTACGAGGCCAGTCGCGACTAATACGCCATGCGGGTCGAGTGAAGAAAAAGTGCGGTACCCTGGTACCGCATTTTTGTTTCTACCCCGGCCGTATGTTCAATCACACTTCGAGACTTTTTCATGAGCGATATCCTCTCCCGCCACCGTCAATTGTGTGAACTGCTTACCGAATATGGTCACCAGTACTATGTGCTGGATAACCCCACAGTGCCGGATGCCGAATACGATCGCCTGATGCGCGAACTGATTGCGTTGGAGGCCGAGCATCCCGAGCTGAAAACACCGGCGTCACCCAGCGTGCGGGTCGGCGGCCAGCCGCTGACAGCGTTCAGTCAGGTGCGCCACGAGATCCCCATGCTGAGTCTGGACAACGTCTTTAGCAGCGAAGAGTTGCAGGCGTTCGAACAACGGATGAGCGATCGCCTCAAGCGTGACGTGCGTTTCACCTTCTGCTGCGAGCCCAAGCTCGACGGCTTGGCGGTGAGCCTGCTCTATGTGGATGGTCAGCTGGTGCAGGCGGCCACCCGGGGCGATGGCGCCACCGGTGAGGAGATCACCGAGAACGTGCGTACCATCAAGGCCATTCCGCTCGCATTGCGGGGCTCTGGCTGGCCCGATCGGCTGGAGGTGCGTGGCGAAGTCTTTATGCCCAAGGCCGGTTTTGAGGCGATGAACGCCAAGGCACTGGCAGCGGGCGAGAAGGTATTCGTCAACCCGCGCAATGCCGCTGCTGGCAGCCTGCGTCAGCTTGACTCGCGCATCACAGCCAGCCGCCCCCTGAGCTTTTACGCCTATGGCGTGGGGGTGGGGGGCGAGCAGTTGGGCGACTCCCACTTCGGTCGTCTCAACCAGCTCAAAGCGTGGGGGCTGCCGCTTAGTCCAGAGGTGAAGCTCAAAGAGGGGGCCACCGGTTGTCAGGCGTTCCACGACGACATTCTAGCCCGTCGTGGCGAGCTCCCCTACGAGATCGATGGCGTGGTCTACAAGGTGGATGCCATCGCCCTGCAGGAGGAACTGGGCTTTGTGGCTCGCGCCCCGCGCTGGGCGACCGCTCACAAGTTCCCGGCCCAGGAAGAGATGACAGAGCTTGAGAACGTCGAGTTTCAGGTCGGCCGCACCGGCGCCGTGACCCCGGTAGCCAAGCTTAAACCTGTGTTTGTCGGCGGCGTGACCGTCTCCAACGCCACCTTGCACAACGCTGACGAGATCGAGCGCCTTGGCGTGATGATTGGCGATACCGTGATCGTGCGCCGTGCGGGGGATGTGATCCCGCAGATCGTCGCCGTGGTGGAGGCTCAACGCCCTGTTGATGCGCGCGAAATTCTCTTCCCGACTGAGTGCCCGGTCTGTGGCTCGGCAGTGGAGCGGCTGGAAGGAGAGGCTGTTGCCCGCTGCTCCGGTGGCTTGTTCTGCGAGGCGCAGCGCAAGGAGGCGATCAAGCACTTCGCCGCCCGTCGCGCCATGGATGTGGACGGCCTTGGCGACAAGATTGTCGAGCAGCTGGTAGACAAGGGGCTGGTGAAGACTCCCGCCGATCTCTTCAGCCTCAACGCCATCCAGCTGGCCGGTCTTGAGCGGATGGGGCAAAAATCGGCCCTCAATCTGGTAGCCGCCATCGATGCTGCGCGTAGTACCACCTTGCCGCGCTTCCTGTTTGCTCTGGGGATCCGCGAAGTGGGGGAGGCGACTGCGCTCAACCTTGCCAACCACTTCCTCACCCTGGATGCCCTGCGCGCTGCATCGGTGGAGCAACTGCTCGAAGTGGCTGACGTGGGCGATGTGGTGGCCAAGCATGTCTACTACTTCCTGCGTCAGCCCCACAACGTGGAGGTGTTGGAGGCCTTGCTGGCTGCCGGCATCCACTGGCCGGCTATCGAGAAGAAAGAGGCCGCGGAGCAACCCTTTGCCGGCAAGACCTTCGTGCTGACCGGCACCCTGACCACCTTGTCGCGCAACGACGCCAAGGCGGCGCTGCAGGCGCTGGGGGCCAAGGTGGCGGGTTCGGTATCTGCCAAGACCGATGTGCTGGTCGCGGGGGAAGCGGCCGGTTCCAAGCTGACCAAAGCACAAGAGCTCGGTATCACCATCTGGACCGAAGAGGAGCTGCAACAGGCGTTGCAGGGCTGATAGTCCTCACCAAGCCTGCTAACCGCAGCACCCGATAAAAGAGAACCCGGCATGGCCGGGTTCTCTTTTTTGTTTCGGCGGTTACTCACGCCAGAGGATCTTGTGGCGCCATTTGTCGGGCACGGTGAGCTGCCAGCGGGCCAGCTCGCTCTTGCTGAAGACATATTCGCCGCGTAAAGCCGCTCGCGGGGAGATGGTACGGGGCAGGGTGCCCGCCAGAATGGTGTTGATGAGGCTGGCTGCCTGTATCCCCTGATCGTGGCCGTCCAGCACCAGCCCGCCGATGGCCATCCCCTTGCCGACGGTAAATTCCCAGAAACAGAAGAGCGGCACCGGCGTGTTGGCACTGGTCCACTCCAACACCGTCTTTTCGCTCACATGCTTGCCATTGTCATCGACCAGCGTGTGGTAGAGGCCGAGGAAGATTGCCTGATAGCCGTTCTTCTTGGCGTTGAGCACCGCCTCCTGCCAGAGGCTGTAATCCCCCATCAGCTGGCTGTTGATCCGGGTCTGACCGACCCGCAGCTCGGTCTGGGTCTTGAATTCATCCTCGATGGCGGTGAGGGCCACATTGCTGGAATCAAACAGCACCAGTGCCTTGTCGAGCCCCCCCATCATCTGGCTTATTTCGCTGATGTTGCGCTTGAGCAGGGGGCGTTCCAGCACGCCGGTGATCTTGGGGTGGCCGACAAAGCCCTTAAGGCGCGGATTCTCGTTCATGCCAAGAAAGACCACCGGGGTACCCAGCGAGGCGATCTCGTTGGCCAGATAGTTGATGGCGTTGTCATCCCCCAGTACTACCAGATCCGGTTTGCTCTTCAGATAAAAGGCGATGGCTTGCTGGGCGATCTCGTCGAACTTCTCCCGTGGATGGCGTTTGGTATCCATATAGAAGTGGGTGATCTTGTGCTCACCCTGCAAGCCATCGAGCAGCCCTTTGTTGTAGCTTTGGTCCCACAGGTATTCGGGATGGTAGCTGCTGATCACCAGAATGTTGGCGGCCCAGAGCGGCAGAGAGAGGGTGGATAGCAGTAGCAATAGCAGGGAGGTGCGCATGGGTTATCCCTTGTCGAAGGGGAGAGAGTTCTTGTTCAGTATGGGCCGTGTTGGTTGGCGCTGTCATCTCGAAACCGGTGCGGCGGGGGGCAATTTTTTCCGGGTGGGCGGATCGGACGCCAGCCCGCACCCTGCTTGAGGTTGGATTTGAATGGGGCTCTATTGGGTTGGTCGTGAACTGTCCCGCTCGCTGAAAAACCTGTTCTGGATCAAGAAATGAGGCTTCGCTTTGGTGCCTAATAGACACCACATATAGGGATGCATTCGTTTTTAATACCTATATGTTGTGTTATTAAGCTGTGTATAAGCTGTTCCTCTCCTATCTTCAGCCCAGGCTTGTCAAGCCTCGGCTGAATTTATTTGCGTCCAGGACGAGATGCCGGGAGGGGGGCCCAACAAGGGTGAGCCAGAGGCAAATGCCTGGCCTTTTAACGGGGAAAATCCATGAAACCGGTTGTGATCAAACGTGACGGATGTCGCGCACCATTCAATGCCCAGCTGATTAGCGATGCGGTCAGCCGTGCGGCGGAAGCGGTCAATCAGGCCAATCCGGCACTCGCCTCCCGCATTGCCAATGCGGTGAGTCAGGAGCTGGAAGGGCGTGGTGAAGTTGATATCCACGAGATCCAGAACCGGGTCGAAAACCTCCTGATGGCTTCCGACGACAAGGCCATCGCCCGTGCCTATATCGAATATCGTCACGACAGGGATCAGGCTCGCGAGGCGCGCGGCCGTCTGGCGCAGGAGATCCGCGGTCTGGTTGAGCAGACCAATGCAGCCCTGCTCAACGAGAATGCCAACAAAGACTCCAAGGTGATCCCGACCCAGCGCGACCTGCTGGCCGGTATCGTCGCCAAGCACTATGCCACCAGCCACATGCTGCCCCGTGATGTGGTTCAGGCCCACGAGAGCGGTGATCTGCACTTCCACGATCTCGACTACTCGCCTTTCTTCCCGATGTTCAACTGCATGTTGATCGATCTGAAAGGGATGCTGACCCACGGCTTCAAGATGGGCAATGCGGAGATCGATACCCCGAAATCCATCAGCACCGCCACGGCCGTGACCGCCCAGATCATCGCTCAGGTGGCGAGCCACATCTATGGCGGCACCACCATCAACCGCATCGACGAAGTGCTGGCCCCCTATGTGACCATCAGCTGGCAGAAACACCGTGAAGTGGCCGAAGAGTGGGGCATTGCCGATGTGGCAGCCTACGCCATGGCTCGCACCGAGAAAGAGTGCTACGACGCCTTCCAGTCGTTGGAGTACGAGGTCAACACCCTGCACACCGCCAACGGTCAGACGCCGTTCGTCACTTTCGGCTTTGGCTTGGGGGACAGCTGGGAGTCGCGGATGATCCAGCGCGCCATCCTCAGCAACCGTATCGCTGGCCTTGGCAAGAACAAGAAGACTGCCGTGTTCCCGAAACTGGTGTTCGCCATCAAGGATGGCCTCAACCACAAGCAGGGCGATCCCAACTACGACATCAAGCAGCTGGCGTTGGAGTGTGCCTCCAAGCGGATGTATCCGGACATCCTCAACTACGACCAGGTCGTGAAAGTGACCGGCTCCTTCAAGACCCCCATGGGTTGCCGCTCCTTCCTCGGTGCCTACGAGGAGAATGGCGAGCTTATCCACGAAGGTCGCAACAACCTGGGTGTGGTGAGCCTCAACCTGCCGCGCATTGCCCTGAAATCCCGTGACGAAGCGGACTTCTGGGATCGTCTCGATGCCTCCCTGCGGGTCGCCAAGAAGGCGCTGATGTACCGCATCACCCGTCTGGATGGCGTCAAGGCGCGGGTCGCACCGATCCTCTATATGGAAGGGGCTTGCGGCGTGCGCCTCAAGGCGGACGACAACGTCAGCGAGATCTTCAAGAACGGTCGAGCCTCCATTTCCCTCGGTTATATCGGGGTTCACGAGACCATCAACGCCCTGTTTGGTGACAAAGTGCACCTGTTTGACAGCGCCGAGCTGCAACAGAAGGCCATCGCCATCATCGCCCGTCTCAGGGCAGCCATCGATGAGTGGAAAGAGGAGACTGGCTACGGTTTCAGCCTCTACTCCACCCCGAGCGAGAACCTCTGCACCCGTTTCTGCCGCATCGATGCCAAGGAGTTTGGCGTGGTATCCGGTGTGACCGACAAGGGTTACTACACCAACAGCTTCCACCTCGATGTGGAGAAGCAGGTCAACCCGTACGACAAGCTGGACTTCGAGGCGCCCTATCCGCCCATCGCCAGCGGCGGCTTCATCTGCTACGGCGAGTACCCCAACATCCAGCACAATCTGGAAGCGCTGGAGAACGTCTGGGATTACAGCTATGACAAGGTGCCCTACTACGGTACCAACACTCCCATCGACGAGTGCTACGACTGCGGCTTTACCGGTGAGTTCGAATGTACCTCCAAGGGCTTTACTTGCCCGCGCTGCGGCAACCACGATCCGGCCAAGGTGTCGGTGACCCGCCGTGTCTGCGGCTACCTCGGCAGCCCGGATGCGCGCCCCTTCAATGCGGGCAAGCAGGAAGAGGTGAAGCGCCGCGTCAAACATATGTAAGCCGAGCCCTCACCCTAGCCCTCTCCCAAGGGGAGAGGGAACCGGCCGATGTACTGTTTGCGCTGCTTTGCTCCCTTCTCCCCTCGCGGGAGAAGGGTCGGGGATGAGGGGGCCGTAATAGAGAGAGATGATGCACTACCACCAATACTACCCGGTCGATGTGATTAACGGCCCCGGCACCCGTGCCACCCTGTTTGTCTCCGGTTGTGAGCATCAGTGCCCGGGTTGCTACAACCAGAGCACCTGGCGGCTCGATGGCGGCAAGCCGTTCGATGAGGCGATGAGCGATCGCATCATTAGCGACCTCAACGACAGCCGGATCAAACGGCGAGGTCTGTCGCTTTCCGGCGGCGATCCGCTCCACCCGGCCAACGTGCCCCACGTGCTGGCGCTGGTGAAACGGGTGCGCGCCGAGTGTCCGGGCAAGGATATCTGGTGCTGGACCGGTTATCTGCTCGGCGAACTGTCAGAGGCCCAGCGCGAGCTGGTCGCCCTGCTGGATGTGCTGGTGGATGGCAAGTATGAAAAGGCGTTGGCAGATCCGGGCCTGCTCTGGCGTGGCAGCAGTAATCAGCAGATCCACGACCTCAACGCCTGGCGTGATGCGGGTGAGCGAATTCCCTGTCTGGTTTGCAGTTGAAGTCCGGGATGTTTATGGTTAGCCCATTCCAATCCTGACGACATTTTTGAAAAGGAGAGCCGAGATGAACAATCTGCTCAAGATCCTGCTGGCCATTTTCCTGCCCCCTGTGTGCGCGTTTATCCAGGTGGGCTTTAGCCTGCACTTTTTAATCAACATAGTGCTGACCCTGATGGGCGGTCTGCCGGGCATGGTGCATGCGCTCTGGTTGGTGGTGAGCGACAAGCGCGGCTGATGCCAGCGGCTGGTTAGTGAGCTTATTGACGATAAAAGGGCCAACCTCTCGGGGTTGGCCCTTTTGTTCATGTTCATACGAATACTTTTTCGTTAGGATGGGTGACTGACCAAGCGGGCCGCGTTGAGCGCCCTGCAGTCCGGCAACAAGCACCGGCAGAGAACAAGGAGCGTTACATGAAGTGGAAAGTCGCAGTATGGTCAGGTCTGGCAGTGACACTGTTGCTGGGGTGCTCATCCCGTCAGGAGGTAGCGCACGAGCGCGCTCCGATCGCTATCCCTCTCGAGCAGTTGTCCAGCTACTGGGTTCAGGAGAAGCAGTGGTCATGGCTTGGCAATGACGAGCCAGCCCTGCCAGCCAAACCGGTCAAGGGGTATGTGGAAGTTCGCTATCAAATCAACGCCAGCGGCACGCCGGTCAAGCCGGAAGTGGTGGCGGCCGAGCCCCCCGGCGAGCTGGAACAGAGCGCGCTGGCGACCCTCTCGCGGATCCGCTACAGCCCGGCAGAGGGCAACCCGGATGCCATTCCGGTCGAGGTGACCAACCGCTTCGAGATCGAGATCAACTGATCCCCCACCACTCTGATGCCAGAGTAAAGAGAGACCCCGGCCAGGCCGGGGTCACGTTTATTGCTGTTTGCAGTCGTTGTAGGCGGTCTGCCACTCGCCATCCTGATCCCGAAGCTCGACAAAGCCCTCATCCCCCTTGTTCCACCAAACGGCCTCATGTTCGTCTGTATAGCGGGCACCGGAGGCCGAGACGGCTTGGGGCAGGGTGTAATCCTTGCCGTCCGGCAGTGACAGCTTGATAAAGTTGAGGCTCTCGTCGGAGAGGGAGAAGTAGCGCACCTGCACCTTCTTGCCCTGCTCGCACTGATAACTGACCGGTTCGCCACCAGTGACTGAGAGGGTATTGCCCTGATTGCAGCTAGCGAGCAGGCCGAGGGCCAGCGCACCAGCGGCCATCATATGTACCTTATTCATGATTACAGCTCCATTGGTGTCATACGGGCGTGAGCCTAACAGGTTGCCGTTATTGTGCAATCAGCGGGGCCATTCGGTGCGTCGCTCGCTGTCCGGCATACCGCGCGAGTATGAGGGGCGCTATCAGGAAGGCATCGCCATCAGTAGAGGCCAAGTCTGGTTTCAAACTGGCGGATCAGCGTCTCATAGATGCCGTTGTTTTTGATCTTCTGCAGCCCCTGCTCGAACTGTTTGGCCAGCGCTTCCCCTTGCGGGTGGTGGCGGGAGAAGGCGAGCCAGAAGCCATCAGTGGAGAGCTTGCCAACCTTGACCACCTTGCCGGTCAGCTGTTTTTGCTGGATCTTGAGGTAGCCTGGCATGCCGTTCATCAGGATGTAGTCGACCCGGCCACGTACCAGCATCTCGAGGATCTGGGCATCGGATTTGGCCTGAAAGCGGGTGATCCTGGGGTTCTCCATAAAATCGGTGGGGTAGGTGTAGCCGAGGGTGATGCCCACCCGCTTGCCCTCCAGCGAGGTGAGTTTGAGATCCCGTTGCGGTTCGCTGGCGAGGGCGAAGATGGCGAGATCCTCCTCGAACATGGGGGTATCGTGCCAGTGGTACTGGTAACGGTTCTCTTCGGTGATGGTGGCGTTGAAGCACCCCGCAAGTTTGCCGCTTTTCGCATCGTGCATGCAGCGGGCGAAGGGCAGAGTGCGAAAGACAATCTCGATCCCTTCGGCGGCGAACACCGCCTTGACCAGCTCAGGTGCCAGTCCGTGGGGCTGGTCATCCTCATTGTCCTTGTCGCGCTCGCAGTAGGGGGCCCAGTCATCTTCGGCACCAATGACAAGCGGGGTGGCCCCGAGCGGGCTGGTAGCCAACAGCATCAGACAAACCAGCCATTTTTTTAACAACGGAACCATAAGTGTGCACCTCATCGACAGCAGCCTTACAAGCATAGCCACACTTCTGCGCTGACTTGTAGTTGCAGGAGTCTTGGTGAGGGAGGTAAACGAGGGTGAGAAAAAAGCCCCGGCTGGCGACGGGGCGAAAGAGAGCTCATCCATGGGCTGACAACAGTGCTTACAACAGGAGATCAATAACCGAAGCGGGTCGCCTCGAAGCGGTTGAGCAACCGGTGGACGAGGTAGCAGGCCAGCAGGGTGACCACGATGGCAAACAGGATGCTGCTCACCCGGTAGAGGGCGCTGAACACCAGATCGTTGCCCGGAGTGAGGTACTGGCCAAATAGGATGCCGAGGGTAGTGAGGGCGCCAAAGCCGACCCCGGAGCCGCCTGCCTCCTTGACGTGGGCATGGCTGAACAACATGGCGCCGAGCCACAGCAGTGGAGCGACCAGCAGCAGTTGCCCTGACCAGTCATAGAGCAGCAACTGGCCGAGCAGGCCGAAGGTGACCCCCAGCAAGGTGCCCATCGCCCGTTTGCGGGCATAACTGAGGGCGCCGTTCCAGTGCATGGGGAACAGCACCAGCAATATCGTAGCCTGGGCAGACATGGAGTCGCGCAGGTCAAACACCTGAAATACCAGAAATGACAGGGTGGCCACAGTGGCACCCAGCAGGGCTTCATGGCGCATCCGGTGCGGCGCCTTGGGGGCCGAGGCGGGCTTGGGTCTGGCCTCCACATCCGGGATCAGCATGGTCATGAGGTAGGCGATCAGCACCGACAGCACGCTCGCCCAGATATTGTTGAGGATCAGGTCGTTGAGGTCGGTCTGCGGATAGCTGGCAAAGTGCAGCATGATGCTGAGGCTCAGCACCCCGTTGGCCCCGAACAGAAACAGGCTGCCCCGCGACATGGCGGCGAAACGGTAGAGAAACAGCAGAAAGGCGATAGGGGTCATCAGCGCCGGATGGCTGCCAAACAGTCCCCCCAGCAGCCCGACCTCCACCCCACAGACCACCGCCGCCGCTATCAGCTGGCGTGCGGCATGGCCATTCATCACCGGCACCATCCCCAGCAGCAGCACCGGCGTGACCGTATAGAAGACCCCGTAATTCCAGCCAAACAGCTTGCAGAGCAGAAAGCCCGTGGTGCAGCCAAAGGCGATGCGCAGGCACTGGCGCAGCTCGTTGCCGGTGAGGGGCCGATACCAGAGGTGGGTGGCAGCACCACCGGCGGGGTGTGCTGGGGCGGTATTGGCCGACGGGTGAGTGGCGTGATTAGTAGACATAATGGAGCAGGCTGAGCAGGTGGATCTGGCTTCGTGCCAGCATGGCGGTCAGGGCATTGTCCGGCAGCAGTTGCACCGTGGCTCGCGCCCCGGCTGGCAGATGATCGGGGAGCTGGTCCAGCTCGAGGTGCAGCCGCATCCGCTGGGCATCCCGTACCCAGCGATCAGACTCCACCGGCGCGGCCAGTCGTCCGTTGGCATCAAACTGACCGGCACTCACTCCGGCATCCAGACTGCTTACCCGAGCAGGATAGAGCTGACCCGGCTCGCCATCGAAGGCGACCAGTGCGCGGGTTTGCGCGCCAACATGGCGCAGGCTCTTCTCCCTAAAATCGGCAATGACGTCCACCTGTTCCGACACCAGCGCCAGCAGCGGGCTGCCGGAGCTGGCGATACTGCCCGGCTTGAGCTGCAGGTTGGTGATGGTGCCATCCTGATCCGCGTGGACCTGGCTGTAAGAGAGGGCCAGCTGCGCTTGCGCCAGCTTGTTGCGGGCCTGGCGCAGCAACAGATTATCCTCACCGGTCACGCCACGACTGGCCTTGATCTGGGCCAGTTTGGCCTGACTGGCGCGCAGGTTGGCCTGGGCGCTGCGCAGGGCGCTGTCAGCCTCATCTTTTTGTTGCAGCGAAACCATGTGACGTTGGTACAGCGCATCGATCCGCTCAGCCTCGCGCCACTTCTGGCTGGCCAGGGTCTCCTTGGCGTTGATCTCGGCAACGGCGGCGGTCAGGGCGGCATCCAGTTCACTGTTCTGCTGCTCTGCCTGCGCCAGCGCAAGGCGGGCCTGCTCCACTGCCAGTTCAAAAGGGGCCGGATCCAGCCTGAACAGCAGCTCTCCTTTCTTGACCTGCTGGTTGTTGTGAACGGCGACCTCGACCACCTTGCCGCTCACTTGCGGGGCCAGCTTGGTGACCACCCGGGTCGCCATCGCCTGAGGGGTGAGGGGCATCAGCAGGTCGGCTATCAGAAAATAGGCAAACAGGGTGGCAAAGCCAGCCATGGACCATTTGATCCAGCGGGTAAATTGTTGATCCGGAGTCATCTTATTCTCTCTCTGTGTCTGTCTCGGGAGGGCTTGTATCGCCTCCGGCTTGTCGGTCGTGGTGTTGTTCAATTTTGCTGAGGGCGTTGGCCGAGATCCGCTGCACCGTGGCTTCAAACAGTTGCAGGGTCTGCTCGTCGATGCCCCCCAGCAGCTCCCGGCGGATATTCATGATGCGGTCGGCGATCTGATCGAGCAGGGTCTGGCCAGCCGGGGTCACGCAGACGATGCGGGCCCGCTTGTCCTGACTGCAGCAGTGGCGCTCAATCAGTCCCTGCTCTTCCAGCTGGCCCAAGGTGCGCATCAGGGATGGGAGCTCTATCTCGAGGGCTTCGGCCAGGGTCTTCTGGCTGACATGGTTCCCCATGCGGGAGAGCTTCCACAGCGCGGTCCAGCGGGGATGGGTGAGGCCAAGGGGAGCCAGCTCCAGGTCGGCGGCAGTACGCCATAGCCGGTGCATCCGCGCTATCTGCTCGGCGAGCGACAGCTCGCGCAACCTTTCCAGATCCGTCATCTTCTCATCCTCAATCTACTTAGCCTGCTAAGTATTATGCTTGTTTAGCATGCTAAGTAAATAGTGTGATGCGGATCATGTTTCTGGTCGGATCTTTCGCTGGTGCGAGTTGGCAGCATTCGAGACCCTGATATTATTTTCGGGGCTGATCCACTCGAGACTCCTTTGCCGCTTCGGATATTGCGCCGTGAATGGAGGATATCCGGCGATTATTTTCATGAAATTTTCAGCTTCAGTGAGCAGCTCTTTTTTTATCCGCTAATATTGATGGGGTTATAAAACAAGGGGGAAACGGGTTGTGGATGGATATGACAGTGGATGTGTGTATCTGGCAATTGAAGTGCTGTTGAGTGATGGGGAATATGGTGCAGAGTCACACCATGGCGTGAATCGGGAAGGCGCAATCAGAAGTACCGATATCAGTCATGATTTTGACCCCGCCAATATTCCATTGCTGTTGGCAGAATAGACCTGACCGTGTGTGATCCTTGTGAGTTCAAGCCAGTGCTCTGGTATTCGCTGGCTTGACTCATCACTATTTCAATCTCCCCTTTTTGCATCTTTCTCTTCACCATTTTCATCGTGCGTGCTTCCTGCACGCCGACTCAAACCCTGATGTGGAACGCCGTGGCACTCGCGTCATGGCGATGACATTGCCCGCTGATTATCACTCACAGGAGCTGTGGCGATAAATGGTCGCAGAGCTTGTCATCTGGCTCTGTTATTTCCCCGAAGGGGGGAGATCATCGCATCGTTATTACTGCTGATCACCCAAATATCCGCCATTATGGTCGCTCGTTTTATCACCCTATTTCCTGACTTGGTCGGGTATCGGATGTCTGGTGTTCTATTGTGCTGCGCATGTTGGAGGCACCATGATGTTTAAGTTTTTAATGTTTTTATATGGCTTTGCAGTCTGGCTAACCGACAGAGGCGAGGGGGATCAATAAAGTAGCGGCCACAATCACACGCAGAGTACATAACAATGAAAAACCTCTCACCCCTACAAACCACACAAGAAAAGGCCGCCTTTATGGGCGGCCAACAAATTGCCGGTATGCCGCTCTTCATATACAGGACCTTAAGAAAACACTTCATTTGAAATTCCTTCTAAGGTCCTGTTCTGTATCGATTTTCGCTGCTTGGTTCGACGGGCATTTTTCGCCAAGTAAACGGCAGCCCATTCCAGACGCTCTCTTATTTCCACCAACACCCGATGAGCCACCGCTTCCAATAACGGGAACCACCAGGTTCCGCTATTTTTCGCCGCTTTCAGTGTGGATAAACCGTCCCCCATCAGCGTCTGAGCTACCCGTCTTTTCATCACCAGCGACAACAGGCTGGCCCACACCAGCCCCTCGGCAATGGCTTTCTGACCTGTCACAAAGCCCTTGAGCCGGTTGTGCGACTTCCACTCCTTAAACAGCAGCTCCACCTGCCAACGACAGCGGTACAGGCTCATCACCCGCTCTGCTGGCCATGCCTCTCGTGGCAGATTGGTCATCCAGATACAGAACCGTTTCTCCTCGGCAAACCAGCGTCGGATCAGCCGATACTCGAACTTGCCCGATTTCACCACCATATCCAGTACCTCTGCCCGACAGTGCCGCCGTCCAGCATCCTTGAGTGACAGGCCCGCCAGCTTCGGCACTTCCCGTTCGTCACCGCGCCATGCCCGGATAATCTTCGGGTTCAGGCTCTTACTACCCCTGACCAGATAGAAACCGCCCGCCTCGTTTAGTTTCGCAAAGTAGGCCATATCGATGTAACCCGCGTCCGCCAACAGCAGGCTGTTATTGAGCCGCTCGGGCTCAGGCAGGAACTGGCGCTCTGACGCCGTATCGGCAGAGACCTGCATGCAAACTGGACTTTGCTCCAATAGAGACATGAGCATATGACACTCGATTGCCGCCGGGCTAATGGTCTTGAACCTTCCCGGAAACACTTCGGCCAGGCTTTTGTGGACGGCAAAGGAAGTACCATCCTGCAACAACACCTGTTTGAATGCGCCAAGGGATGCAGTCTTCATCTGTTGGCCGATACGCAAGGCGATAGCCCGTTCAACCAGCGCCTTCATGAACAGGGCGAACGACGCTTTGCGCAACTGGTTGTGAAAGGGCTTGTAGGAAACCTGATGGGCATCAACCAGTTGCAAGGCATTGAAATGATGGTGCAATCCAGCGATACCATCGACCTGGTCGCAGCCAAGTGCCCGCAAGAGTGCAGTCACCAGCATGGCAGGCGTAATGGCTCGTTTGCGCAAGCAAAATTGGCAGTCACGGGCAATGCGGTCGAGTTCGGCAGGAGAGAGAAGTTGCTCAAGATAGTGGTTGGCATCGATAATGGTCATGGCTTCGTGCGTGGCGGTTTTGTTTGGCGATAAAATCAGATCACAATCGAAGCCATTTTTATATCTATTTCAATTGGTTGCTGCTAAAGATCCTGTACATG
>NZ_JBFODS010000100.1:0-1968 GCF_040908445.1 Aeromonas sp. R10-2
GGTACCATCGGCCACGTTGACCACGGTAAAACCACCCTGACTGCAGCTATCACCAACGTGCTGGCCAAGCACTTCGGTGGTAAAGCTTTCGCCTTCGACCAGATCGACAAGGCACCGGAAGAGCGTGAGCGTGGTATCACCATCAACACCTCCCACGTAGAATACGACACCGCTACCCGTCACTACGCCCACGTAGATTGCCCGGGTCACGCCGACTACGTTAAAAACATGATCACCGGTGCTGCCCAGATGGACGGCGCGATCCTGGTAGTAGCAGCGACTGACGGCCCGATGCCGCAGACTCGTGAGCACATCCTGCTGGGTCGTCAGGTTGGTATCCCGTACATGATCGTGTTCATGAACAAGTGTGACATGGTTGATGACGAAGAGCTGCTCGAACTGGTCGAGATGGAAGTTCGTGAACTGCTGACCGAGTACGACTTCCCGGGTGATGACCTGCCGGTAGTTCGTGGTTCTGCACTGAAAGCGCTGGAAGGCGACGCTCAGTGGGAAGAGAAGATCATCGAGCTGGCTGGCCACCTGGATACCTATATCCCGGAGCCGGAGCGCGCGATTGACCAGCCGTTCCTGATGCCTATCGAAGACGTATTCTCTATCGCTGGCCGTGGTACTGTAGTTACCGGTCGTGTAGAGCGCGGTATCGTTAAAGTAGGTGAGACTGTAGAAATCGTTGGTATCAAAGATACCGTTTCTACCACCTGTACCGGTGTTGAAATGTTCCGCAAACTGCTGGACGAAGGTCGTGCAGGTGAGAACATCGGCGCGCTGCTGCGTGGTGTTAAGCGTGAAGACGTAGAGCGTGGTCAGGTACTGGCCAAGCCGGGTTCTATCAAGCCGCACACCAAGTTCGAATCTGAAGTATACGTACTGTCCAAAGAAGAAGGTGGTCGTCATACCCCGTTCTTCAAAGGCTACCGTCCGCAGTTCTACTTCCGTACTACCGACGTGACCGGTACCATCGAACTGCCGGAAGGCGTAGAGATGGTAATGCCGGGCGACAACATCAAAATGGTTGTTACCCTGATTGCTCCGATCGCAATGGACGACGGCCTGCGTTTCGCTATCCGTGAAGGTGGCCGTACCGTAGGTGCTGGTGTTGTAGCTAGCGTAATCGCCTAATCGATTCGTTATATACAAACATGAAAAGGGGTGGCTTCGGCCACCCCTTTTATTTTTGGGGCTATTTATGGCCTGTGAGATACTGGGCAAAACCATTGATAGAGGTAGTTTCCGTGAGCAACCCCGCCATTTTTCTGGATCGTGACGGTGTCATCAATGAAGACACTGGCTATGTCAGCCAGGTCGATGATTTCCATTTTCTGCCCGGAGTCATAGACGCCCTGCAGCTCTTCAAAAAGAAAGGCTATCTGCTGGTCGTCGTCACTAACCAGTCCGGAATCGCCCGCGGCTACTTCAGTGAAGATGACTTCATGAATCTGACTGAATGGATGGATTGGTCACTGGCTGATCGGGATGTGGATCTCGATGGCATCTACTTCTGCCCCCATCATCCGGATCACGGCGCCCCCTGTGATTGCCGCAAACCGGAGCCAGGCATGCTGCTGTTGGCGCAACAGGAACTGGGGATCGACATGAGTCGTTCCTATATGGTGGGTGACAAGCCTTCCGATCTGAAAGCTGCCATCAATGCCGGGGTTGGTCACAAGATCATGGTCAGAACCGGCAAGCCGGTGACCGAAACGGGTAGTGCGCTGGCCGATGCTCTCTATGACAATCTGCACGATTTTGCTGTTGCGGTGCCTGCAGTGAGCTGATTTCGCCGGTTTAATATGCCAATTGGTGGCTTTGTGAGCGAATAAACAGTGAAAGCCATCTTTTTGCAATTATCTGCTTGCCAGAAAGAATCTGTTCCCTATAATGCGCCTCCATCGACAGGGCAAGCGGCAACGCAAACAACCTCGTCGATAACCTCGAAAAGCCTTTGAA
>NZ_JBFODS010000101.1:0-34627 GCF_040908445.1 Aeromonas sp. R10-2
CCCAGTTTTTAGTGAGATCTCTCCCACTGACGTATCATTTGGTCCGCCCGAAACAGGTTGGCCAGCGTGAATAACATCGCCAGTTGGTTATCGTTTTTCAGCAACCCCTTGTATCTGGCTTTCACGAAGCCGAACTGTCGCTTGATGATGCGAAATGGGTGCTCCACCTTGGCCCGGATGCTGGCTTTCATGTATTCGATGTTGATGGCCGTTTTGTTCTTGCGTGGATGCTGTTTCAAGGTTCTTACCTTGCCGGGGCGCTCGGCGATCAGCCAGTCCACATCCACCTCGGCCAGCTCCTCGCGCTGTGGCGCCCCTTGGTAGCCGGCATCGGCTGAGACAAATTGCTCCTCTCCATGCAGCAGATTACCCAGCTGATTGAGGTCATGCTCGTTGGCCGCGGTGGTGACTAGGCTGTGGGTCAGGCCACTCTTGGCATCGACACCAATGTGGGCCTTCATGCCAAAGTGCCACTGATTGCCTTTCTTGGTCTGATGCATCTGCGGATCGCGTTGCTGCTCTTTGTTCTTGGTCGAGCTGGGTGCCTCAATGATGGTGGCATCGACCAAGGTGCCTTGAGTCATCATGATGCCTGCTTCGGCCAGCCAGCGATTGATGGTCTTGAACAATTGGCGGGCCAGTTGATGCTGCTCCAGCAGGTGGCGGAAATTCATGATGGTGGTGCGGTCCGGCAAGGCGCTATCCAGGGATAACCGGGCAAACAGACGCATGGAGGCGATTTCGTACAGAGCATCTTCCATCGCGCCATCGCTCAGGTTGTACCAATGCTGCATGCAGTGAATGCGCAGCATGGTTTCCAGCGGATAAGGTCGCCGGCCATTACCAGCCTTGGGATAAAACGGCTCGATGACTTCCACCATGTTTTGCCATGGCAGAATCTGCTCCATGCGGGACAAGAAAATCTCTTTTCTGGTCTGACGGCGCTTACTGCTGAATTCACTGTCGGCGAAGGTGAGCTGATGACTCATGATGAACCCTTTTTCATGGCTCCAGATGACAAACATGATCTCATATCAGAGACTTGTTCGCACCTTCCCTAAAGTTGCGCAGTATATTCTGACAATCGCGAATAACCCCGCCGCGATATAAGCAAGGATCGGAAGATCTTTTTGCGGGGTTGCTATCGGCTGCCTTGGAGTGGCTCAAGGCTCGTCGGTGCCACTATAAGCTGGATTTATGGGTTTTCCGATAATGACCCAACTTTTGCTTATAGTGGCTGCTGCCAGCCCATCAGCGCCTGTGGTGGCCAACTGACCGGCCGCCGGGCGCTTGTTATAGGTTCTTCCGATCCAGCTACAGGCAGTTCCCCTGCCGCAGGGCTGTCAGCAGCTCATCCACCAGCGCAGCGACCGGCTTGCCGGCGTTGAGCAGATGGATTTCCGGCTGCTCCGGTGCCTCGTAGGCGGAGTCGATACCGGTAAAATTCGTAATTTCCCCTGCCCGCGCCTTTTTATAGAGCCCCTTGGGATCGCGCTCTTCACAGATGGCGAGTGGCGCATCGACAAAGACTTCGACAAACTCCCCTTCACCCAAGAGGCTGCGCACCAGCGCCCGCTCGGCACGAAATGGCGAGATAAAGGCTGTGAGCACGATCAGGCCCGCATCCACCATCAGCTTTGCCACCTCGCCGACCCGGCGGATATTCTCCTGCCGCGCAGCATCGTCGAAGCCGAGATCCCCGCACAGCCCGTGGCGCACATTGTCCCCATCCAGCAGATAGGTGTGCTTGCCTTGTGCCGCCAGCGCCTGCTCCAGCGCCCCCGCCAGGGTCGATTTGCCCGCCCCCGACAGCCCGGTAAACCAGATCACCAGCGGCTTTTGCCCTTTAAGCTCGGCCCGGCTCTGTTTGTCGACGGCATGGGCATGCCACACGATATTGCTCATCCAACACTCCTTGATTGGCGCTCACGCCTTAAAACTTAAACTGTCCGGCACCACGGGGAGCCGCCTCGGACTATCCGCCGCCAACGTGCTGATGCCATGGCATTGCTCACCCAACACGCCTTGACTGGCGCTCACGCCTTAAAACGGAAACAGCAGGGGCACCATCACAATCACCCCGAGGCTATAGGCCAGCGAGACCGGCAGCGCCAGCTTGAGGTAGTCCGGCATCTTGTAGTTGCCCGCGGCATAGACCATCAGGTTGGTCTGATAGCCGTAGGGCAGGATAAAGCTGGAGCTGGCCCCGAACAGCACCGCCAGAATAAACGGCATGGTCGAGACATCCATGCTGAGCGCCAGCTGGTAACCCATGGGGAAGGCCAGCGCGGCGGCAGCGTTATTGCTCATCAGTTCGGTCAGCACCAGGGTAAAAACATAGATACCGATAAAGGCGATGATGGGGCTGGCACCGTTGAACTCCCCCATCAGCCAGTCGGCGATAAGCTTGGCCAGCCCGCTCTTTTCCAGCTGATCGGCGATGGCGAGCGCCCCGCCCACCACCAGCCAGATATCCAGCGGAAAGCGGCGGCGGATCTCGTCCAGGGTCAGAATGCGGGTAAGCAGCAGCGCCACCAGCATCAGCAGCAAGCCCTTGAACAGCGGCACCAGATCGAATACCGAGAGCGCCAGCACCCCGAGAAACCCCAGCACCACGGCGGCGCTGCGCTTGCCATCGAGGCGGGTAGAGGCTTCCAGCCCGCTCACCACCACAAACTCCCGCCCCAGCGACTTGTTGCGGGCAAACTGGGGGCCGGGGGCCAGCAGCAGAGTGTCCCCTGCGTGCAGTTCAATCTGGCCGAGGCCACCGGTAAGCTGGGTTTCGCCGCGTCGCACCGCCAGCACCACCGCATCGAAGTGGGTGCGAAATTCGGCATCCTTGATGGTCTGACCCACCAGCCGCGAGCTGTGGCTGACGATCACCTCCACCAGATGCTGGCCGTTGAGGCGGTGCTGGCCGTAGAGATCCAGCCCCTTCATCTCCTGCAATACGCCGACGCTCTCCACGTCGCCGCAAAACAGCAGCACGTCCCCTTCGTGCAGCTCGTGTTCCGGCTGCACCGGGCAGATCACCTGATCGCCGCGAATAATTTCCGCCAGATAGAGGCTTTTCAGGCTGCGCAGGCCGTTCTCCTTGACGCTGCGCCCCGCCAGCGGTGAACCTGCGCCCACCTTGGCTTCAAGAAAGTAGCCGGATTCGCGGCTCATCTCGGTATCCTGCTCCGGCAGGTGACGGGCAAACAGCAGCACGGCCACCAGACCGGTCAGCAGGGTGCCCGCTCCCACCATAAAGAAGTCGAACATGCCGAGCGGCGGAGCCCCCATCTTGATGAGGAAGCTGTTGACGATCAGGTTGGTGGAGGTGCCGATCAGGGTCAGCACGCCGCCAAAGGTGGCCGCGAAGCACATGGGCAGCAGCAGCCGCGACGGCGCATGGTTGGGGTTGCGTTTGACCGCTCCCAGCATGGAGGCCACCACGGCGGTGTTGTTGACGAACGCCGACAGGAAGGCGGTGGAGAACCACACCTTCACCAACACCTTGTTGAATGAACCCGTGCCCACCAGATTGGCGAACCAGCTCATGATGCGGGTCTTCTCCACCGCCAGCGACACCAGCAGCAACAGCACCAGCGTCAACAGAGCACTGTTGGTGTAGCCCGCCACCACGGCATTGATATCCGCCAGCCCGCTCAGGTAGGTGATGAGCACGGCGCCCGAGAAGAGCAGCGCCGGGCGGAGTTTGCCCTGGATCAGCAGGGCCACGAGAGCAGCCAGCAGACCCAGCACCAGGAATTGTTGCCAGGTCATGGGCTTACTCCTTGCTTGTGTCGTTACCGATGGCAAGGGCTTGCCAGTGCGGGAAGTGCTTGCGCACCAAGGCGTTGAGCTCGATCTCAAACTCGCTGTAGTGCCCTTTTACCGCTTTGGCGGCCAAGCCTTCCACTATCATGCCGGCGCCGACGGTGACGTTGGTCAGCCGGTCGATCAGGATAAAGCTGCCGGTATCGCGGATCTCCTGATACGGGTCGAACGCCACCGGGTCGGTGAGGCTCAGCTCGCACAGGCCGATCTCGTTGAGCTTGAGCTCGCTTGCAGGCAACTCGTCCAGCTTGTTGATCTCGATGCGGTGGCGGATGGCCTCCACCTGACCGCGACTCTTCTTGGTGGCCAGCTTGACGTCGTAGACCCGGCCCGGTTGCAGGGACTCCTCCCCCATCCAGACGATATGGGCCAGCACATTCTGGGTCACTTGCGGCCGCTTGGCCGCATCCACCAGCAAGTCGCCGCGGCTGATATCGATCTCGTCGGCGAAGGTGACCGTGATGGCCTGACCCGGCAGGGCGTACTCCAGATCCCCGTCGAAGGTGGCGATGCGGGTCACTGTGCTCTCCTTGCCGGACGGCAGCACCGCCAGCTTGTCGCCCACCCGCAGGATGCCGGAGGCGAGCGTGCCTGCGAAGCCGCGAAAATCGAGGTTGGGGCGGTTCACATACTGCACCGGCAGGCGCACCGGATGACGCTCCAGCTCGCGCTCAACCTCGGCAGACTCCAGCAGCGCCAGCAGGGTTTCGCCCTGATACCAAGCCAGCTTATCGCTCTGGTTGACCACGTTGTCGCCGTCAAGCGCCGAAACCGGCACGATATGGATGGTGTCGACACTGAGCTTCTTGGCGAACTCGCGGTAATCGGCACTGATGCGCTCGAACACCTCCTGACTGAACTCCACCAGATCCATCTTGTTGACCGCCACCACGAACTGCTTGATGCCAAGCAGGCTGGCAATAAAGCTGTGGCGGCGGGTCTGATCCAGCACGCCTTTGCGGGCGTCGATAAGGATGATAGCCAGATCGCAGGTGGAGGCGCCGGTCGCCATGTTGCGGGTGTACTGCTCATGGCCCGGGGTATCCGAGATGATAAATTTGCGCTTGGCGGTGGAGAAATAGCGGTAGGCCACGTCGATGGTGATGCCCTGCTCGCGCTCCGCTTGCAGGCCGTCTACCAGCAGCGCCAGGTCCAGCTTTTCGCCAGTGGTGCCAAGCTTCTGGCTATCGGACTCCAGCGCTTTGAGCTGATCTTCATAAATCTGCTGGGAGTCGTGCAGCAGGCGACCGATAAGGGTGCTCTTGCCGTCATCCACGCTGCCGCAGGTGAGAAAACGCAGCAGGCTCTTGTGCTGCTGGGCGTGCAGGTAGGCTTCGATGCCCTGTTCGGTGATAGCGGTCTGAATATGGCTGTTCATGCTGACGACTCCTTAGAAATATCCCTGACGCTTCTTCTGCTCCATGGAGCCGGCCTGATCGTGGTCAATCAGCCGCCCTTGCCGCTCGCTCGAGGTGGTGAGCAGCATCTCTTCAATAATTTCCGGCAAGGTGGTGGCATCGGATTCGATGGCCCCGGTCAGCGGGTAGCAGCCGAGGGTGCGGAAGCGCACCAGCTCCTGCTTTACCTCATCCTCGGCGGTGAGCGGCATGCGATCGTCATCCACCATGATCTTGATGCCGTTGCGCTCCACCACCGGACGGTAAGCGGCGAAGTAGAGCGGCACTATGTCGATGTTCTCGAGATAGATGTATTGCCAGATATCCAGCTCGGTCCAGTTGGAGAGCGGGAACACCCGGATGCTCTCCCCCTTGTTGACCTGGCTGTTGTAGACCCGCCACAGCTCGGGGCGCTGGTTCTTCGGATCCCAGCGGTGAGACTTGTCACGGAAGGAGTAGACCCGTTCCTTGGCGCGGGACTTCTCCTCGTCGCGGCGCGCGCCACCGAAGGCGGCGTCGAAGCCGTATTTGTTGAGCGCCTGCTTGAGCCCCTCGGTCTTCATGATGTCGGTGTGCTTGCCGCTGCCGTGGACGAAGGGGTTGATGCCCATGGCGAGCCCTTCCGGGTTCTTGTGGACGATCAGATCCAGCCCGTACTTTTTGGCAGTCTCGTCGCGGAACTTGATCATCTCCTTGAACTTCCAGTCGGTGTCGACGTGGAGCAAGGGGAACGGGATCTTGCCCGGATAGAAGGCCTTGCGGGCCAGGTGCAGCATGACGGAGGAGTCCTTGCCGATGGAGTACATCATCACCGGGTTTTCAAATTCGGCAGCCACCTCGCGGATGATATGGATGCTCTCGGCTTCCAGCTGCTGCAGATGTGTCAATCTTTCACGGTCCATGTTGGTCCTCGGGTCATTGCTTATGCGCCTGCTCGGGGCGCTGGGTGGTTCAGTGCGCGGCTGCGCTGGCAACCGCATCAAATATCTCTTTCTCGGTCAGGCCAGCTGCACCAGCTTGAGGTCGCAGCCATCGAGATCCGGGTTAGCGCGCTGCTGCTCGCCGCCCAGCTCTCCAAACCAGGCCAGCCGATCGCGCAGGGCGACCACTTCGCCGATGACGATAAGCGACGGGCTCACCGCCTGTTTGGCCAGCTCGGCCAAGTCGGCCAGCGTGCCGGTCAGCACCCGCTGACGGGATGTGGTGCCGCGCTCGATGATGGCGATGGGGGTGGCTTGGCTTCGGCCGCGCTCCACCAGCTGCTGCTGGATATGCTCGGAGCGCATCAGCCCCATGTAGATGACCAGGGTCTGACTGGTGGCGGCGAGCTGCTGCCAGTCGGGCTCCTTGCCCTCCTTCTGGCAGTGGCCAGTGATAAAGACGGCGCTCTGGGCGTAATCACGGTGAGTCAGCGGAATGCCGGCATAGGCGGTGGCACCGGCAGCAGCCGTGATGCCGGGCACCACAGAGAAGGGGATGCCTTCGTCGGCCAGCACTTCCAGCTCCTCGCCGCCACGGCCAAACATAAAGGGATCGCCCCCTTTCAGCCGCACCACCCGGTTGCCCGCCTTGGCGTATTCCACCAGCAGGCGATTGGTCTCCTCCTGCGGCACGCTGTGGGCGCCCGCCTTCTTGCCAACCGACACCAAAGTGGCATCGCGGCGCACCAGATCGAGGATCTCGGCGGAGACCAGCTGGTCGTAGAGCACCACTTCAGCCTGTTGAATCTGTTGCAGCGCCTTGAGGGTCAAGAGGCCCGGATCGCCGGGGCCCGCGCCGACCAGCACCACTTCGCCCACTTCGCTTTTCGCCTGGTCGAGACCATCACTCAGCCACTGCTCGGCACCTTGCCAATCCTCTTTTTCAATCAGGCTGGCGAGGGTGTTGGAGGCAAAGGCGCGCTCCCAGAAGCGGCGGCGATCGGAAATAGAGGAGAGCACCCGCTTGGCCTTGTCACGGACCCGGCCGGAGAGCTCGGTCAGCCCACCGAGATGGCGCGGCAGCAGGCTCTCCAGTCGCTCGCGCAACAGGCGCACCAGCACCGGTGCCTTGCCGCCGCTGGAGACCGCCACCATCAGCGGCGAGCGATCAATGATCGAGGGAAAGATAAAGCTGGAGCGCTTGGGGTCATCCACCACGTTGACGAACAGACCCAGCTGGTTGGCACTTTGATAAACGAGGGCGTTGACTTCGAGGTTGTCGGTCGCCGCCACTACCAAAATCTGGCCTGCCAGATGGGCCGGAGTGAAGCGCTCGGCCAGATGGGTGAAACGACCGGTGAATTCCGCAAATTCCGGTTCAAGCTCCGGGGAGACCAGGGTCAGCCGGGCACCGGCTGCCAGCAGCAGGCGCGCCTTGCGCAGGGCAACCTCGCCCCCGCCCACCAGCAGTACCGGGCGGCCTTCCAACTTGGCAAACATAGGTAAATAATCCATTTCGGCCCATCCCTCGGAACACGACTAATATGGGGCGACTATAGGTAGGGCAGCTTATCCCTCAAAATAATAAAAAATGCTTTTTAATGCCTTTTGGTAATTAGCAAAGCCGATTCATGACAAAGGCGTACAAAGTCACTTGTGGTACCTGACGCCAGACCATAGGCTAGGGACTGTGTTTCATAAGGAGCTAAATGATGAATGAATCATTGATTGTGCTAGGGATTTTCGTGTTCCTGGTGCTCGCCACCCTGAGCGCGGGCATCAAGATAGTGCCCCAGGGCTACAACTGGACGGTGGAGCGCTTCGGCCGCTACACCCGCACCCTGACCCCGGGTCTCAACCTGTTGATCCCCTACGTGGATCGGGTCGGCCACAAGATCATCATGATGGAGCAGGTGCTGGACATCCCGGCACAAGAGGTGATCTCCCGCGATAACGCCAACGTCACCATCGACGCCATCAGCTTTGTGCAGGTGGTGGATGCCCGCAAAGCGGGCTACGAGGTCAACGATCTCACCAGCGCCATCCGCAATCTCACCATGACCAATATGCGCACCGTGCTCGGTGCCATGGAGCTGGACGAGATGCTCTCCCAGCGCGACACCATCAACGAGAAGCTGCTGCGCACCATGGATGCCGCCACCGCCCCCTGGGGCATCAAGGTGACCCGTATCGAGATTAAAGATGTGCGCCCGCCGCTGGCACTGGTCGAGGCGATGAACGCCCAGATGAAGGCCGAGCGCCAGAAACGGGCCGAGGTACTGGAGGCCGAAGGGGTGCGCCAGTCCAAGATCCTGAAAGCGGAAGGCGAGAAGCAGTCCCAGATCCTGAAAGCCGAAGGTGAGCGTCAGGCTGCCTTCCTCGCCGCCGAAGCGCGGGAGCGGGCTGCCGAGGCGGAAGCCAAGGCGACCCACATGGTTTCCCAGGCAATTGCGGAAGGAGACCTGCAGGCCATCAACTACTTCGTGGCTCAGAAATATACCGAAGCACTGGCCCGCATCGGTGAAGGCCCCAACAGCAAGATCATCATGATGCCGCTGGAAGCAGGCAGCCTGATTGGCTCTGTGGCTGGCATGGCCGAGCTGTTCAACAAAGATGGCAAGGGCAGCAAGTCATGACAGCCCTGTTAGAGGGGCTGACCCACTGGCACTGGTTGGGGCTCGGCTTCATTCTGCTGGCCATCGAGGTGCTCGGCTCGGTGGGCTTTTTGCTCTGGACCGGCATCGCCGCGCTGGAAGTGGGGCTACTGCTACTGGTCTGGCCCTTTGGCTGGCAGGCGCAGCTGCTGCTGTTTGCGGTGCAATCCCTGCTCACCACCTGGGCCTGGTGGCGCTGGCAGCACCAGCGTGACAACTCGGGTCAGGATGCCGCCAGCACCATTAACGAGCGGATGCAGAGCTATATGGGCCGCGAGCTGACCCTGCTGGATGATGTCGCCCAAGGCACCAGTCGGGTGCATCTGGACGATACGGTCTGGACGGTGCGTTGCGACGAGTCGCTGCCGGCGGGCAGCAAGGTCAGGGTCGTGGGGGCTGACTCCCACATCCTGCTGGTTGAACCCCGCAACTGACGCAACTCTGCTGTCGAGTCATAAAAAAGCCCGCGATCGCTCGCGGGCTTTTGTCTCTCTGGCAACGACTCAGGTACGTAGCCGATCGAGCTGACTGGCGAGCGCCGTGGCCGCTTGCTCCAGCGCCTCGCTCAGTTGATGGCTGGAGCTGGCCTCCTGCCCAATCACGTTGGCGGTATCACCAATCCGCATCAAATTCTTGTTTATATCGTCACTGACGGCGCTCTGCTGCTCGGCGGCGGTGGCCACCTGACTGATGTGGTCGTGGATCTGCTGGATCTGGGCCACTACCCGATTGAGCGCCTCGAACGCCTGCTCGGTACCCTGCACCGTGGTAGTGGAGCGCTCGATGCCGGTATTCATCAGACGCTGACTGCTGCTCACCTCGGTCTGCAGGCTGCCAATCAGCTGGCCAATCTCGTCGGTCGATTCACGGGTCTTGGTCGCCAGCGCCCGCACCTCGTCTGCCACCACCGCAAAGCCACGGCCCATGTCCCCTGCCCGCGCCGCTTCGATGGCGGCATTGAGAGCCAGCAGGTTAGTCTGCTCGGCAATGGCGCGGATCACATCAAGGATCCGGCTGATATTGGTGCTGCGCTGGGCTACCAGCGCCACCGCTTTATCCGCCTCATGCATATCGCCGACCAGAGTATGGATCTCGTTGCGAGCATTGCTGAGGGTCTGCTGGGCGGTATTGATGTGGTGGGTCGCCGCTTCCGACTCCTGCGCCGCCTGCTCGGCATAACCCGCCACGCTGACTGCCGTGGTGCTCATCTGGTGCATGGCGCTCACCACGCTCTCCAGCTCCAGATTCTGCTCGTCCAGACTGCTACGCATGGTGTCGGCGGTATGTTTCATCTCCCGCGCCTGCTGGTAGACCTGCTGACCAATCCCCTTGCTCATTTGCACCATGCCCCGCAGCTTGCCGAGGAAGGCATTGAGCTGAGAACCCAGATCGATCAGCTCCTGATGGGTGTCGATCTCCATCTGCTGGGTCAGGTCCCCCTCGTTGCTGGAGAGATGGCCCACATGGCGGCTGATAAGAGAAAGCGGCGCTGTGATGGTCTGGATAAACCAGACCAGCAGCCCCAGCACCAGCAGGGTGATACCGCCCATGGCGATGATCTGCTGCCGCTGGGCATCTACCAGCAGGGCGCCCAGTTCATTGCTGATGGCGTGCGCCTTGCCGAGCGCCAGCGCCTTGGGCACCTTGATCATCAACCACCACTGGGTATTGGCAGCCTCGACCCGGATGGGCTGATGAAGAATGAAGTCACTGTCGCTGCTGACCGGCTGACCGTCAGGCAGGGTCAGGCCTACCTCCTTGAGTGGACGGCCCAGCTTGTCGGCATAGCGGTTGCTGCCCACAATCAGCCCCATCTTGCTGACCAGGGTCACATCCGCCTTGTTGTCATAGAGGCTCTTGCCAAGGTTTTCAGCCAGTTGCTGGAAGATGGGCAGGTTCATATCCACTCCGGCCAGCCCGACAAACTTGCCGTCACGCAGCACGGGCACAGTCAGACTGGTCATCAGCATCTTGTTGCCCGGGCTGATTTCGTAGAGATAAGGCTCCATCAGGCAGGGCTGGCGGGTATCGCGACCACAGAGATACCACTCGCTGTTGCGAATACCGAACTCGTTGAGGGAGGTATCAAACTTGGCCTCACTGGCGGCGGCGTCCACCGCTTGCTGAGCGACTGCCCCTCCCTGATCCTTGGTGAAATAGACCTCCAGACTCCCCTTTCCTGCCACCGAGTGGCTGGCCCCGCCCAGCCAGTTGCCATCCTCGCCATCATAGCCATCCGGTTCAAACTGGGCGTAGATGGAGCTGATCCCGCTCGCCTGCTGCAGGCTGCTGCCGAGCAGATACTCCACTTGGGGCCGCGACAACCGCAGTTCCGGTTTGGCCATCCCGGCTTCAATCTGGGCGGTCACGGTCAGGGGGATCTGATAGGAGTTCTGCATCAGTGAGGCAATCTGGATGGCATAGCGCTCTGCCTGATACTGCAAGCTGCGGGAGACCTCCTCTTCCAGAGCATCGCTGGTCTGGGTCATCACCATGTTGCGAAGGGAGCTGAAAGAGGCCGATTGCAACAGGGTCATGGCCAGCCCGGTCAGCAGAAATAGCCCCATGGTAAGGCACAACAGCTTGAACTTGAGGGAACGTTGCTTCATGCGACAACTCCTTATGGCAGAATAACAACGAATTACTTGAGTATATTCGCCCACTTGCGCTTCACCCGATTTGTTGATGGGTTTGTGGCAGGCTTCTGGTTATAATTTTTGCCTTCCCGAGCGTTGATGGAACAGTCGCAATGAGCAATGCACTGAGCAGTGTCCCGCCGGTAGTCGCGATGGACTACCCCTTTCCGGCCAAACCTCTTCCCCTGAGTGCCGAGCAGAGAACGACCTTGACCACAGAAATCAAGGCGCTGCTCAAGGAGCGCAAGGCGGTACTGGTTGCCCACTACTACACGGATCCCGAGATCCAGGCGCTGGCCGAAGCCACCGGCGGTTTCGTCGGTGACTCGCTGGAGATGGCCCGCTTTGGCCGCGATCATGAGGCACAAACCCTGATCGTCGCCGGGGTACGTTTCATGGGCGAGACCTCCAAGATCCTGAGCCCCCACAAGCGGGTGCTGATGCCGACCCTGGAGGCCGAATGCTCCCTCGATCTGGGCTGTCCCATCGAACAGTTCTCCGCCTTCTGCGATGCCAATCCCGACCATACCGTGGTGGTCTATGCCAATACCTCGGCCGCCGTCAAAGCACGGGCTGACTGGGTGGTGACCTCCAGCATTGCGCTGGAGATCGTCGAACACCTCGACAGTCTGGGTCACAAGATCATCTGGGGCCCGGATCGCCATCTGGGCGCCTATATCGAGAAGAAGACCGGGGCGCAGATGCTGCGCTGGCAGGGCCACTGCATCGTCCACGACGAGTTCAAGGCCCGTGCCCTTCGCGAGCTGAAAGAGCAGAATCCGGATGCCGCCGTGCTGGTTCATCCGGAATCCCCCGCCTCGGTGATTGAGCTGGCCGATGCGGTCGGCTCCACCAGCCAGCTGATCAAGGCGGCCAAGGAGCTGCCCCAGCAGAAGCTGATCGTGGCGACCGATCGGGGCATCTTCTACAAGATGCAGCAGGCCTGTCCGGAGAAAGAGATGGTGGAAGCCCCGACCGGTGGCGATGGCGCTACCTGCCGCAGCTGCGCCCACTGCCCCTGGATGGCGATGAACGGTCTGGTGGCGATCAAGGAGGCCCTCACCGACGGTGCCGAGCGCCACGAGATCCATGTCGACGAAGATCTGCGGGTCAAAGCCTTGATCCCCCTCGACCGGATGCTCAATTTCGCCGCCGAACTCAAGCTCAAGACTCAGGGCAACGCCTGATTGCCGCCGTCACGAGATGCAAAGAGGGCTCCCGCGGGAGCCCTCTTTATTTATCTGAACCTCATCCTGATCAGATGATCACGGTAGAGAGACTGTGCTCTTCATCCGGCGCAACGGTCACCCCCGCCTCGCCAGCGATGGCCGCTTCGACGCAGAGCATGGTGCGATAGCCATCGTCGCTCATGTCGGCCATGGCGGTGGCCCCTTCCAGCCAGGGGGTCCAGACCACCACGCTGTCGTGGTTGCCGCTCACTACCCGGGTCTCGCGCTCACCATCCTGCACTCTCACCAGCGCCTCTGGCTGCCAGTAGACCCGATCCAGCGCCCCGCTCAGGGTCAATGCACCCTGCTGCTTGGCATCCTGTCCGGTCAGCTTGTCGGCATAGGGCTCGCCCAGGCCGGTGACGCTTACCGCTTCCGGTGCGCTGATCTGCAAATAGGTGTGCAGCGCACCGCTATAGGTCAATGGCTGAGCACCTGTGTTGCGAGTGGTCAGCACCAGCGAAAGCTCTTTGCCCACCAGCACGTCCAGTTCCAACTCGAAGGAGTGATCCCACAGGGCGCGGGTCGCATCGCTGTCGCGCAGGGAGAGATGAACGAGCGTGCCATCGGCGTGATCTGAGACTCCGTCCAGCATCCAGAGGGTGGTACGGGCAAAACCGTGGGAAGGCTTGCCGCTACCGACGCGGGCAGGCGCCGGGCCAAACCAGGGCCAGCAGATCGGGATACCACCGCGAACAGGCTTGCTGCCATCCAGCACCGCCTTGTCACTCAGCCAGATGGAGGCCGGCTCGCCATGACGCTGATAGCTCAGCACATGGGCGCCAAACAGGCTGATCTCGGCCTTGGCATAGTCGTTGTTGATGGTGAGAACCGGCAGACCGGCCGCATTGTTGGCAAGCTTGCAATTGGCTGTCAGGGGACGAATGGATTGCATGTGGACTCCTGTCATCAGGGGAAACCGAAAAACAAAAAGGCGGCCAATGGCCGCCTTTTTCAAGCTACGCGATTGCGCATCCCAAATTACTTGGAGATGTGAGCGATCAGGTCCAGAACTTTGCTGGAGTAGCCCATTTCGTTGTCGTACCAGGATACAACTTTAACGAATTTGTCGTTCAGCTGGATACCAGCCTTGGCGTCGAATACGGAGGTCTGACGCTCACCCAGGAAGTCGGTAGATACAACTTCGTCTTCGGTGTAGCCCAGAACGCCTTTCATAGCGCCTTCGGAAGCAGCTTTCATCGCTTCGCAGATTTCTGCGTAGGTGGCAGCTTTCTTCAGGTTAACGGTCAGGTCAACAACAGACACGTCCGGAGTCGGAACACGGAAAGCCATACCGGTCAGCAGGCCTTTCAGTTCCGGGATAACTACGCCAACAGCTTTGGCTGCACCGGTAGAGGACGGGATGATGTTCTGAGCCGCACCGCGGCCACCGCGCCAGTCTTTGGCAGACGGACCATCAACGGTCTTCTGGGTAGCAGTGGTAGCGTGAACGGTGGTCATCAGGCCAGACTCGATACCGAAGGTATCGTTCAGAACCTTGGCGATCGGTGCCAGGCAGTTGGTGGTGCAGGAAGCGTTGGAAACGATGTCCTGGCCAGCGTAGGTAGAGTCGTTAACACCCATTACGAACATCGGGGTAGCGTCTTTGGACGGGCCAGTCAGAACAACTTTCTTGGCACCAGCAGCGATGTGCTTACGAGCAGTCTCGTCGGTCAGGAACAGACCGGTAGCTTCAGCAACAACGTCAACACCGATTTCGCCCCACTTCAGGTTGGCCGGGTCACGCTCAGCGGTAACACGTACGGTTTTGCCGTTTACAACCAGGTTGCCGTCTTTAACTTCAACGGTACCGTTGAAACGACCGTGAGTTGAATCGTACTTCAGCATGTAAGCCATGTAGTCAACATCGATCAGGTCGTTGATACCAACAACTTCGATGTCTGCACGCTCGCAAGCCAGACGGAATACGAAACGACCGATACGGCCAAAACCGTTAATACCTACTTTGATAGTCATATTTAGTTACCTAACTGTTCAGTAGTCAAAGAAAATTCCGCTTGTAAATTTACTAGAACTCTCCGGTGAGTCAACCAACATTCTGTCTGAAATTGCGCTATATCATGAAAAACTGTGAAATTAATTTTCTGTTTATGTAACTGATTACCACGTTTTGACGAAAAAAGTGCCAGATCGTGGCATCGCGCAGATATCAACAATAGTGCCTACTCGGTCACACAACCATTCACAGAGATATGTAAAAATGTGCGCGGTTTAGCATGGCCAAAGAGCCACTGTTCAAGTACCACCCCATAAAAATCAAACAAAATAGTATAGATAGAATCCACAGCGGGAATTCTCAAACTATGACCACCCTGATTGAACAGCTGGCTGCCGCAAAAGGTATCGCCAGCGAGTATGTCGATGCCTGGGGCCACCCGGCCCAGGTATCAGAAGAGAGCAAGGCCGCCATGCTGGGCGCCATGGGCTACCGCGTCGATGACGAGGCCGCACTGGTGCAGCAGCTGGAAGAGGAGCATCGCCAGCACTGGCTGCGGGCGCTGGATCCTGTGATGGTGGTTCGCACCGGCGACGCCGTTACCCTTGAGGTTCGCCTCCCCATCGAATTCGTCAACGACGCCCTCACCTGGCAGCTCCAGCAGGAGCAAGGTGCAGTGCTGTCCGGTCAATTTACCCCCATCGAGGGTGAGCTGGTCGGCGTGGCCGAATTTGAAGAGATGGAGTGCCAGGCCTATCGCGTCACTCTGGATATGGCCCCTGAGCTGGGTTATCACCAGTTGGTACTGCTGGAAGAGGGCAATGACGAGCCGCTGGCCACCATGCGCCTCATCGTTGCCCCCAAAGCCTGCTACAAGCAGGCGCCAATTGCCGATGGCCGCAAGGTATGGGGCCCGAGCGTGCAGCTCTACTGCCTGCGCAGCCGCCACAACTGGGGTATCGGTGATTTCAGCGATCTGGGCCAGCTGGTCGAGAAAGCAGCCACCTGGGGTGCCCACTTCGTCGGCCTCAACCCTATCCACGCCCTCTATCCGGCCAATCCGGAGAGCGCCAGTCCCTACAGCCCCTCTTCCCGTCGCTGGCTCAACGTGGCCTATATCAATGTGGAAGCGGTGCCCGAATTCCAGCAGAGCGATCGCCTGAAAGCGGAAGTGGCAAGTCCTGCCTTCCAGCAACATCTGGCCGATCTGCGCGCCAAAGAGAACGTCGATTACACCGGCGTGATCCAGACCAAACTCGGCATGCTGCGTCAGGTGTTCGACGAAGCCAGCCTTGGCGCCGAGCGTCAGGCCGCCTTTGATGCCTTCGTGGCCGCCGGTGGCGACAGCCTGCAACAGCAAGCAGCATTTGATGCCCTGCAGGCCCACTTCTATGCCAAAGGCGAAAATGCCTGGGGCTGGCCGGTATGGCCGCAGGAACTGCGCGATTACCACAACCCTGCCGTTGCCGCCTGGATGGCCGAGCACTCGCAAGATGTCAACTTCTACCTCTATCTGCAATTCCTGGCTGATGAGCAATTGGCGCAAGCCGATGCCCGCGCCAAGGCTGCTGGCATGGTGATGGGGATCTACCGGGATCTGGCAGTGGGCGTCTCCGAAGGATCTACAGAGATCTGGGCAAACCAGGATCTCTACTGCCCGAAAGCCTCGGTCGGTGCGCCGCCCGATATCCTCGGCCCGCTCGGTCAGAACTGGGGCCTGCCCCCGATGAACCCGAACAAGCTGTTTGAAGCGGCCTACCAGCCGATGGTGGACTTGTTCCGTGCCAACATGCGCTCCTGCGGCGCACTGCGCATCGACCACGTGATGGCACTGCTGCGCCTGTGGTGGGTACCGCCCGGAGCGTCCGCCGCCAAGGGCGCCTACATCTACTATCCGGTCAACGATCTGCTGGGCATTCTGGCCCTCGAATCCCACCGCAATCAGTGCCTGCTGATCGGCGAGGATCTGGGTACCGTGCCGGAGGGGATCGACGTGACCCTGAAAGAGAATGGCGTTCACTCCTACAAGGTGTTCTTCTTCGAGCGCTCCAAGGAAGATGGCGGCTTTATCTCCCCGGCGCACTACACCGAGCAGGCGATGTCGGCCCTGACCACTCACGACATGCCGACCCTCAAGGGCTTCTGGCATTGCGACGATTTGGCGCTCGGCCGTCAACTGGGTCTGTATCCGGATGAAGATGTATTGAAGACTCTGTATGCTGATCGTCACCAGGCCAAACAGCGGATCCTCGACAGCTTGCATGCCCACAAGGTCATCTCTGACAACATCAGTCATGACGTCAACTGGGTCGGCATGAACACCGAACTCAACCACGGTCTGCAGATCCATATGTCCCGCGGCAGCTGCGCCCTGTTCAGTACCCAGCTGGAAGACTGGCTGGAGATGGACAAGCCGGTCAACGTACCGGGCACCAGTTACGAATACCCCAACTGGCGCCGCAAGCTCTCCGCTGATCTGGAAGATATTTTTGCCAATGAGGCACTCAAGGCACTGGCTGGCAAGATGAGCCAAGCCCGTGATGAGGCCAGTCGTTGAGACGCTGTCTCCCACAGCGCTCTCACCTAAATCCACTCCGGCTTCGGCCGGAGTGGATGCTCTGTCATGAAAGGAAATCTCGATGCTCGTTGAACGTTTGGTTGCTGCCCGCTGTTCCGATCCCTTCTCTCACTTAGGCCTGCAGGCCAATCCGGATGGGCCCGGCCTCAAACTGACCGCCTGGTTGCCTGATGCCCTCGAAGTTCGCGTCAAGGATCTCAAGTCGGGCAAAGTCGTTGCCACCCTGGCGCCCACCGATGAATCGGGTCTTTTTGAAACTGTTTTCACCCGCCGCAAGAACGCCTTCCCCTATCAGCTGATCGCCAGCTACCAAGATGCCACCACCGAGGTCATCGACCCCTATCAGTTTCAGGATGCCGCCTGGGCAGGCCTGGCCGAACTGACCGCCCAGCCGGAAAACCTCTATCACACCCTTGGCGCCCAGCTGCGCACCGTGGAGCATCTTGGCCAGCAGGTGGAGGGGGTGCGTTTTGCGGTCTATGCGCCGAGCGCCACCGCCGTGAGCCTCATCGGCGATTTCAACTTCTGGGATGGCCGCCGCCACCCGATGCAGCGCAGCCTCTGCGGTCACTGGGTGCTGTTTGTGCCGGGCCTCAAGACCGGGGATCGCTACAAGTTCGAGCTCAAGGACCCCATGGGCAACCGGCTGCCCCACAAGAGCGATCCGGTCGGCTTTTACTGCGAGCAGTATCCGTCGTTCGCCTCCGTGGTCTATGACCACGCCCAGTACCAGTGGCATGATGCCGAGTGGATTGCCAGCCAGCACAACGACAAGCGCGAGCAGCCGCTCTCCATCTATGAGCTGCATGTCGGCTCCTGGAAACGCCACCCCAATGGCGACAGCCTGAGCTGGCGCGAACTGGCGGTGGAGCTGGTCGCCTACGTCAAGGAGATGGAGTACACCCACATCGAGCTGCTGCCGGTCTCCGAGCACCCCTTCAGCGGCTCCTGGGGCTACCAGCCGGTGGGCATGTTCTCCCCCACCAGCCGCTACGGCACCGCTGATGATTTCAAATACTTCGTCGACCAGTGCCACCAGGCCGGCATCGGCATCATTCTGGACTGGGTACCCGCCCACTTCCCGTCCGATGCCCACGGACTGGCCCGTTTCGACGGCACCCCGCTCTACGAATATGAAGATCCGCGCCGTGGCTGGCACCCGGACTGGAACTCCTACATCTATGACTTCGGCCGCGACACAGTGCGCCAGTTCCTGGTGGCGAGCGCGCTGTTCTGGCTCGACAAGTTCCACATCGACGGCCTGCGGGTGGATGCGGTTGCCTCCATGCTCTATCTGGATTACTCCCGCAACGCCGGTGAGTGGGTACCGAACGTCGATGGCGGCAACCACAACTACGAGGCGATTAGCCTGCTCAAGTGGACCAACGAGGAGGTCTACGGCAAGTATCCCCACGCCATGACCATAGCCGAAGAGTCCACCGCCTTTGCCGGTGTCTCCCGCCCCACCTTCCTCGGCGGCCTCGGCTTTGGCTTCAAGTGGAATATGGGCTGGATGCACGACACCCTCACCTATATGCAGAAAGAGCCGATCCACCGTCGCTACCACCACAACGACATGACCTTCTCCATGGTTTACCACTATGACGAGAACTTCATCCTGTCGCTCTCCCACGATGAGGTGGTACACGGCAAGCACTCCATGCTCTACAAGATGCCGGGCGACGAGTGGCAGCAAGCCGCCAACCTGCGGGCCTACATGGGCTTTATGTACGCCCACCCGGGCAAGAAGCTCAACTTCATGGGCACCGAAATCGCTCAGAGCAACGAGTGGAACCACGATGCCCAGCTGCCATGGCATCTGCTGCAATATCCCAAGCATGCCGGTCAGCAGCGGCTGATCCACGATCTCAACCACCTCTACCGTCATGAGCCTGCCTTGTATCAGGCCGATTATGAGCAGACCGGCTTCCGCTGGCTGGATCACAACGATGCCGACAACAGCATCTTTGCCTGGCTGCGGGCGGATAAAGAGGGCAAGCAGGCTATTGTGGTGGCTTGCAACTTCACCCCGGTACCCCGTCTCGAATATCGGCTCGGCGTCCCTGCGGCGGGCCACTATCGGGTGGTGCTCAACACCGACAGCGAGTATTACTGGGGCAGTAACTATGATGTAGGTCTGGTGTTCGCTGCCGAGCCGACCCCCTGGCAGGGGATGGCACACAGCATAGTGCTGGATCTGCCGCCGCTGGCGACCTTGTTTATCAAACAGGAGTCTTGATGCTTGTAATGGAAAAAGGGGTGGGCCACCCGCTGGGGGCCCGCCTTGACGAGAACGGTTGCCACTTCTGCGTCTGGGCCCCCCAGTCGGACAAGGTGGAGATCTGCCTGTACGACGAGCAGGAGCAGGAGCTGATGCGGCTGGAGCTGCCCGGCCGCCGTGGCCAGTATCGCTTTGGCTACGTGCGCGGCGTAAAGGCCGGTCAGCGCTACGGCTATCGGGTCTATGGCACCCCGCAGGAGGGGATGCTGTTCGATCCGCAAAAACTGCTCATCGACCCCTACGCCAAGGCGCTCAGTCGTCCCACCTACTGGGATGAAGCCCTCTATCAGGGTGACAGCGCCGGTATGATTGCCAAGTCGGTGGTAGTGGATGACAGCTTTGACTGGCAAGGGGTTGGCAAACCCGGGATCAGTCCAGCCCGCACCATTATCTACGAGACCCACGTCAAGGGCTTTACCAAGCAGCATCCAGGGATCCCCAAAGCGCTGCAGGGCACCTACCTTGGCATCTGTCACCCGCTGGTCATCGAGCACATGAAGAGTCTCGGCATCACCTCGGTGCAGCTGATGCCGGTGGCCGCCTTCATGTCGGAACCGCGACTGGAACAGCTGGGACTGACCAACTACTGGGGCTACAACCCCATCGCCTTCTTCGCCCCGGAGCCGCGCTACAGCACCAGGGCCGACGAGGCGGTGACCGAGTTCAAGACCATGGTGCGCGAGCTGCACCGGGCCGGGCTCGAGGTGATTCTGGATGTGGTCTACAACCACACTGCCGCCTCGGGCTTCGACGGCCCCACCCTCTCGTTCAAGGGCTTTGACAACGCCGGTTACTACGCCTTCGAAGCGGGCCCCCACGGCCCGGACTACACCCGTCATGCCAACGTGACCGGCTGCGGCAACAGCGTCAATCTGGATCACCCAAACACCCTGCGACTGGTGCTCGATGCCCTGCGCTACTGGGTCACCGAGATGCAGGTGGATGGCTTCCGTTTCGATCTGGCGGTGACGCTGGCGCGGGAAGCAGGGGAGTTCGAGCCCATGGGCGCCTTCTTCAAGGCCGTGATGGCCGACCCAGTGCTGTCACAGGTCAAGCTCATCGCAGAACCCTGGGACATCGGTCCCTTCGGCTACCGGCTGGGTCAATTCCCGAGCCAGTGGCAGGAGATCAATGACCGCTACCGCGATACTGTGCGCGCCTTCTGGCGCGGTGATGCGGGCAAGATGGGGGACTTTGCCACCCGCTTGGTAGGCTCGCGGGATATCTTCCCGAAGAACTGGCGCTCGCCTCACAGCAGCGTCAACTACCTCTGCTATCACGACGGTTTCACCCTGGAGGATCTGGTCTCCTACAACCAGCGCCACAATCAGGCCAACGGTGAAGACAATCGGGATGGTCACGGCAACAACCTCTCCTATAACCACGGGGTAGAGGGGCCGACCCTGGATCCGCGGGTCAACAGCCTGCGCCAGCAGCAGAAGCGCAATCTGATTGCCACTCTGCTGCTCTCCCAAGGCACTCCCCACTTCCTCGCCGGCGACGAGATGGGCCGCAGCCAGCTTGGCAACAACAACGCCTACTGTCAGGACAACCAGATCAGCTGGGTCAACTGGCAGTGGCGGCCGGAGGATGAGCGGCTGTTCGCCTTCACCCAGCAGATGATGGCGCTGCGGGCAGAGTCCAGCGTATTCTCCAACCTGCAACTGAGCGACGACAGTTGGAATGGCACCCCGTCCAGCTGCCATCAGGTCAACTGGTATCACCCGGACGGCCACCAGCTCACCGATCAGGATTGGCACGCCCCCATGGGGCAGGCGTTCGCCATGGATATCGGCATGATCAACTGCGTTGGCGAGCGCTGGTACGTGCTGTTCAACGCCAGCGATTACGATATCCAGTTCCGCCTGCCGCCGCCGGGGGAAGGGCTGGAGTGGATCCAGACCATCGACACTGCCACCAACGATGGGCTGCCCTTTCTGCCCGATGACATCAAACGGCAGGTGGCGGTCGGCCGGGCCCACTCCCTCAAACTGCTGGAGCGGGTGGCGCTGGCCAGCACGGCGGAGGATGCCCAGCCACCGCAGCAGGAAATTCTCCCTGCATCCGGTGAGGAGATGGTTGCCACCTCGATCACAGATACAGGTAAAGCATAAGAGGCATGCTGGAGTCAGCTTTACGGAGCCGCTATGCTGGGCTCCGGTATGGATGGCAAGGAGTCGGTATGAGCAGTAACAATCCGGAACAGTGGCGCAGCAAACTGACCCCCGAGCAGTTTCACGTCTGCTGGGAGAAGGGCACCGAGCGCCCCTACAGCGGCGCCCTGCTCCACAATCGCAAGAGCGGCGACTACCTCTGTGTCTGCTGCAAGAGCGTGCTGTTTCACTCAGGAGCCAAGTTTGATTCCGGCTGCGGCTGGCCCTCGTTCGACAAGGCCATCGAGGGGACGGTGGAGTACACCGAGGACAACAGCCACGGCATGAAGCGAGTGGAGATCACCTGCCGCCAGTGCGGCTCTCACCTCGGTCACGTCTTCCCCGACGGACCGACCGAGACAGGTCAGCGCTACTGCGTCAACAGCCTGAGTCTGGATTTCGATCCCGACGCTTAAGCGGCTGACCCATTGCAATAAAAACGGCGCCTCCGATCACGGAGGCGCCGTTTTTTATCGGGATTTCACCGGCTTCACGCCAGCAGGATAGCAGCCATCACCAACAGGGCCGCGATGGCCGGCACCGGCAACTTCAACACCCGCAGCAGATAAAAGCCGATGGCCGCCAGCGCCAGATCGCTCGGAACCAGCACCGCACTCTGCCACACCGGCTGATAGAGGGCCGCCAGCAACAAGCCCACTACGGCAGCATTGATGCCGGTGACAGCCCCCACCAGACGGGGCCGGGCCAACCACTGTTGCCAGCAGGGGCCTACCGCCCAGAGCAGCAGAAAGCCGGGCACAAACAGCGCCAGGGTCGCCGACACTGCACCGAGCAGTGGCGTCCCTGGCAACAACTGGGCACCAAGATAGGTGGCAAGGGTAAACATGGGGCCCGGCACCAACTGGGCCAGGCTGTAACCGGTCAGAAACTGCTGCTCGTTGAGAGTGTATCCCACGCTCTCTTGCAGCAGCGGCAACACCACATGGCCACCGCCAAACACCAGACTACCGGCGCGATAGAAGTCGGCAACCAGCTGGCCAATCGGGCTAGCGAGCAGCGGCAGACCGATAAAAAGGATGCCAAACAGCAGCAGGGTCGGCCAATGAGGCTGACTGCTGGCGGCAGAAGGCAGCTCGGCGGTGGCAGGGCGACTGCCCGCCCCGCGCTGGCTGCGGGCGCAGATCAGCGCCGCTCCAGCCAGCATCAACAGTTGAGTCATCAGACCGGGCTGCCACCAGAGTGCAGCAGCGGTCACCACCATGATCCCTTGGGTCATTCCCGTGGCACAGAACTGACGACTCATGGTGAGCACCGCATCGGCCACCACGATGAGCGCCAGCAGCTTGAGGCCGTGCAGCGCCGCATCAAGCCACAGATTGCTGCCCAGCTGGCCGATACCGATCGCAGCCGCCAGTAGCAGAAGAAATGAGGGAAGCGTGAAGCCAAGAAAAGCTGAGAGCGCCCCGCCCAGACCGGCGCGATGACGACCGATGGCGAAACCCAGCTGGCTGGAGGCGGGCCCCGGCAGCAGCTGGCACAGCGCCAGCAAGCGGGCAAACTCGGCCTGTGTCAGCCAGCCGAGCCGCTGGACGAAGGTACGCTGGAAATAGCCGATATGAGCGGCCGGGCCGCCAAAACTGATGCATCCCAGCCATAAAAACTGAATAAATACCTGTCCCACGCTCTTCTCCCTCATCCCTCTTCTCCCGATGGAGAGGGGATATTATGACAGCGCGATGATCGTTTTATGACAATCAGGCTGATTCGGCCGACACCATGGGCATATCACCCGGCAGATAGCAGCGTCCCGCCAGCCAGCAGGCGATGGACTGACGGCTGGCGTCGAAATGGGGCTCGGGCAACGCGCGCGGATCGCACCAGACCCAACCTTCGCACTTCTCCGGCTCCAGCAGCTTCGGCTCGCCATCGGCCTTGGCATGCAGCGTCACCGAGATATAGTGCAGCCCGCTCTCGCGCCAGGTCTCCAGATTGTTGGTCACCGCCACCACCTCGGGCCCGTGGATCTCAAGTCCGGTCTCCTCGGCCACCTCGCGGATCGCCGCCGACTCGAAGCTCTCCCCCAACTCCAGATGACCACCCGGGATCGACCAGTAGGGGGCATGGCTTCCTTTGCGTTTGCCAAGCAGCACCTAGCCTTGGGCGTTGGTCAGGATGACGCCGACCCCGACGCGGGGATAGAGAGTGGACATGAAAACGCTCCTTCAATCAGGCAATAAAACGGCCCCACCATAGGCCCAAGGAGGGCACAGGGCAAGCCTCGGCTGCACGGCACCTGCGCCTGTCTGTGGCCCCTCCCCTTGCCCCTTAACCGGTTATCACTGATGCTGGGGAGTGAAGCCCGGATGGAGAGGTCATCCCCATCCTCTCAGTCCCCCATCACCCCGAGGAGTCCGCCATGAAAAAATTGCTCCCCCTGTGCGCCCTGCTGCTCACGGCTTGCCAAACCACGCCGCCCCCCAACTCGCTCGCCATCGATGATGCCGACGCCTGGCAGGCCATTTGCAAAGATGGCACCCGGGTTCGCGCCGTGGTGGCAGAGGGGATCTGTGGGGATCATCGCGGGGTAGCCATGTGGACGAATAAGCCAAGAGCTGAACGGATGGCAGAAGAAGCCGCCAAATAGTGTGATCCAAGCACCATAAAATGACACTGCTGGCCAATTGGCCGGATTTTTTCGCGATCTCGCCAGCACTTTGCCACCTTGTTCATGGTGCGCTCAGTTTTCTGTTCCCATACTGGCCCTACAGTTCCAAAAGAGGAGAGACAAGATGCAAACATCCATCGTCGGGCTCTCCATTCTGTGGGGGCTAGCCAGTTTTGGTGTTCAGGGGGATTTCATCGAGAGCCGTGATTCCGTTGCGCCATCCTGGCAAGCCGAGTCCAGAGTGGAGATGGAAGGTTATCTGATTGAATCGCTTGGCGAAGATCGCTGGCTGTTCGACAACGGCAGCGAGAGCCTGCTGGTCTCCCTGCCCGAGGGGCAGTGGGTGCCAACCGGCGAGCGGCTGCGGGTCAGCGGCGAACCGCAGCAGGAGCAGAGCGGCTGGCTGCTGCAGGTGGAAGACATCAGCCAGGTCAGCGTCTGACCACGGCAGTAGTCCCGTCACCGCGACAGCTAATCCAGACCCGATAACCACTACCGAATAACCAAGAGCGAATAGCAAAAGAGGAGGCCACTGGCCTCCTCTTTCTGTTTCTATAAGCGGTTTGCGCGGGCTCAACCCAGATGGTTGAGCGGCAGCGCCGTCTTGTGCTTGATGCGGCGCAGCACGAAGCTGGAGCGCACTCCGGTCACCCCCGGAATATGGGTCAGCTTGTCCAGCAGGAAGTGCTGATAGTGCTCCATGTCGCGCACCACCACCTTGAGCTGGTAGTCGGCATCATTGCCGGTGATGAGGTCACACTCCAGCACTTCGGGCAGTTCGCTGATGGCGCGATCGAAGTTTTCGAACCGCTCGGGCGTGTGTCTGTCCATGGAAATGTGAATGTAGGCGGTGAGGGTGAGGCCAAGCTGGCGGGCGTTGAGCAGAGTAACGTGGGTGTCGATGAGGCCGGCATCCTCCAGCGCCTTGACCCGGCGGGAGCAGGGGGACGGGGAGAGCCCGACCAGCTCGGCCAGTTCCAGATTGCTGATGCGGCCATTCTCCTGCATCAACTCGAGAATATGTCTGTCTATGCGATCAAGTTTCAGCATTTACCCTTCCTCGTTGCAATGACTAATCCACTTTTCCTAGATTAAGGGTGAACTATTGCAAAAACAACCGAAATAAGTGGTTACTTTGCAACCACTCACCGGCACGGGAGGGATACTATGGTTACATCTTCCGGTGGCAAAGCAGATACCTGACCGGGTCTCTGCGGTGAAGGACCTTACCGGGTCAAGAGCCCCATCAGCCGTCTTACCTTATCGGGAAACGACGGGCTGGAACGAGAGAACCCCCTCCCCGAAGGCAACAAAGCAGGCATCCCGGCGCCTGCTTTGTTGTTTTTGGGCGTTTGACGAAATCAGAGCGCGGGCGGCGTGATGCGATAGAGGCAGCGATGCGCCCCCTCCAGCAGATATTGCTCCCGCTCCACCCTCGCCGGCGCCAGCAGCTGGCGAAACAGCGCCAGTTCGCTGCGACAGAAACCGCGGCAGGTACGCGCCGCCGCACAGATGGGACAGTGGCTCTCCCACAGCAGCCAGCTGCCATCCTCTTCGCGGCGGATCTCCGCCATGTAGCCCTCGCGAGTACGCAGCTCCTTGAGCGCCGCCAGCCGGCCAGAGAGACCATGGGACCCCAGCGCCTCCTGATAGCGAGCAAGCATCTGCTGCTCCCGCTGCTGAATCAGCCGCTCCATCCCCTCCTCGCCAAACAGCTCGCGCACGTTGTCGATCAGTTGCACGGTCAGGTCGCTATGGCTATCGGGGAAGCGCTGCCAGGCCTGCTCGGTGAGCTGCCACAGCCGCACGGGACGACCGCGCCCGCGCGCCTCGTCGCTGAATGTGACCCACCCCTCCTGCTCCAGCGTGAGCAGGTGCTGGCGGGCGCCCATGGAGGTCATCTGCAACTGCTCCCCCAGCGCGGCGGCGCTCTGCGGGCCATGGCTCTTGAGCAGAAACAGGATCTTGTCGGTGCTTGCGTTCATGACCCCATTATGGGGAGCCCCCTTTATTAAATCAACAATTCACTTTACTTAATCCCGTCTATGAACCAGCATAAATAAACCAATAACTTTACTTAATGGATGCAACATGGAGAAACACGGGCACAAAAATCCCCTCTGGGTGCTGGTCATGACGGTCACGCTGGCAGTTGCAGGCTTCAGTCTCCCCTCCCCGGTGTTGGCACCTTTGCTGCTGGATCCGGTCCACGGCATGCTGACGCCGGAAGCTTCCGACTGGAGCCGCAAGGTGTGGCTTGGAGTCATCATGGGGCTCTACCCCCTGTTCCAACTGGTGGGCAGTCCCTGGCTCGGTCGCCTCTCCGACCGCTATGGCCGCAAGCCACTGCTGTTGCTCTCGCTGGCGGGGGTACTGGCAGGCTATGCCCTGATGGCACTCGGTATCGCCTGGCGCTCCCTCCCCCTACTGCTGCTCAGCCGGGTGGTGGAGGGGCTGTGCAACGGCAACATCGCCATCGTGCAGGCGATGGCGGCGGATCTCGCCGGCAAGGAGCACAAGGCCCGCAGCTTCGCCTGGATCAACATCGGCATGAATCTGGGCTGGGTCGTGGGGCCGATGATCGGGGGCTACGCCGCGGTGATCTCGGGGGATTACAGTCTGGCCGCCTGGCTGGCGGTAGGAATGACCCTGCTCAACCTGCTGCTGGTCTACTGGCTGATCCCCTATCGTCCGCCGGTGGCGGCCACCCGTCAGACAGCGACCCTCTCCAGCCGCCAGCTGTTGTTGCAACCGGCCCTGCTGCCCTACTTCGCGCTCACCCTGATCAGCTATGGCGCCGTGCAGCTCTATTTCACCTACTTCAATATCTGGCTGGTGGAGAGGCTGGCCTGGGATCCGGCCCAGCTGGCGCAGGCAGCGGTGCTGGTGAGCCTGCCCATGATGGCGGGCTCCTGGCTCGGCACCCGCATCGCCCGTCACTGGCGCGGCAGCTCCCTCGGCATTGTCGGCCATCTGGTGATGGCGAGCGGCATGCTGCTCTTTATCCTGCCCGTGCACTGGTGGGGACTGGCGCTTACCTTCGTTCCCGCTGGCATCGGCATGAGTCTGGGGGAGCTGGCCACCTCGGTGGCGATCTCCAACCGCAGTCACCCGGAGCAGCAGGGGCAGGCGATGGGGCTCTACCGCGCCCTCGCCGTGGGCAGCGAGATCCTGGCGGTGCTGCTGGCCGGTACCGAGTGGCCCTTCTATCTCGCCACCCTCTGCTCCCTTGCCAGTGCCGCCGGTTTCTATCTGCTGCGCCGCCGTGCCGACCGTCGTCAACAGCTGGCCAGCTGCACCTGAGCCACGAAGGGATCACAGTTCGGCGCTTCGGCTGCGGGCAAGACTTGCATCGAAGCGCCGGGTCTGGGACGGTAAAGCTCTTTGCGGATTTGTTCGATGCTGGAGGAGCTATGAGTGAATACAAGGCCATCGCGCTCGATATGGATGGCACCCTGCTGACCCGGGATCACAAGATCTCGTCGGCCACCCGGGCAGCCCTGGCGCAGGCCCGCGCCCACGGCATCAAGGTGCTGCTGGTCACGGGGCGCCACTACATGACGGCACGCCCCTTCCATCACGAGCTGGCCCTCGATACCCCCCTCATCTGCAGCAATGGCGCCTATCTCTATGATCTGGTGCAGAATCGGATCCTCAGCGGCGACCCGCTGGCGACCGCCCCGCTTACCGAGCTGCTGGCCGCGGTCGAGGCACAACAGATGGGCGCCCTGTTCCACCTGAGCGAAGGGATCGGCTACATCGGCTGCGAAGAGCATGTCACCCGCATCCGCCACTGGTCGGCCAATCAGCCGGACCACCTCAAGATCGCTCTCCACCCGGTCGAGGAGCTGGCAGGCTGGCTCGACAACCCGGTCTGGAAGCTGGAGCTGTTCAATGAGGATCCGGCGCGCCTGCACACCTTTATGGGCGAGGTGGTCGAGCAGATGCCCTTTACCCGCGACTGGGCGGCCCCCTATGCGGTGGAGCTGGTACAGCCAGGTTGCAGCAAGGGCAACCGGCTTGCCCAGTGGGCGGCCAGCGAAGGAATTGCGATGGAGCAGGTGGTGGCGTTTGGGGATAACAACAACGACATCAGCATGTTCGAGCAAGTTGGGCTGGCGGTGGCCATGGGCAATGCGGCCCCGCAGATCCAGAGCCATGCCCATCGGGTCACGGCCGACCACAACGAAGATGGTATCGCACTGGCACTGCAGCGTTGGGTACTGCCCTGATCTGACAAGATGCAACATGGCCAGCACGCGGGCTGGCCATGAAGAGAGGGATTAACCGCCGAAGGAGAACTGGATCACCCGATCCGGATAACGCAGACGGTTGTACTCCCGGCGCAGGGATTCGTAGTGGCGAATGGCCCGATCGCGCTTGGCGCGGTAGTAGTCGCGCTGTTCCGTGTTGGTTTCGTTGCGGATGCTGCGCTCCAGCGTATCGATATCCCGCTCGGTACGCTCCAGCTCGTCGCTGATCTCCCGCATGCGGGCGGCCAGTTTGTACTCTTCGTAGCCACGCTGATACTGCTTGAGGAAGCTGGCGTCATTGGGGCATACCCCCAGATAGGCCTGCCCCTCCTTGCCCTTGCTGTAAGCCAGCTCGGGAATGCAGTAGAGCTCCAGCCCCTTGTCGTAGCCCCGTTTCCACTCGGCTTCATCCACTTTGAGGCCATATTCGCTGCAAGACGAAACGTAGCCGCGGGTCGCCTGACGGGTTTTACCCTCCGATCCATCCTGATAACCCAGGTTGTACCAACTCATGGTGCGGCACTCATCTTCTGACAGGGCACTGCATCCCGCCAGCAATACCGGCAGGGTCAGCAACAGGATTTTGGGGGACATGAACAGACTCCGGAAAAGATAGTGACCGGCATTCTAGAGAGGATAAAAGGCCATAACAAGGGATGCGCCCCCGCGTGATCTGGCGCGGTTTATTTGATGTTTTTGTCACTATTCAACGCCGTGCCAGACGGGCGGCCAACCCGCTTTCCTTGTTATCAGGCGCAAGGTAAACTGCGCCATCTTTTAACTGTTGCGCAACAAAAGCAATGAAAGTCCTGACCGTCGATTACCGCTCACCCGATGCGGCCCAACGCTTCACCGAATCCCTGCGAACCACCGGCTTTGGCGTGCTGACCAACCACCCCATCCCGAAAGAGCTGGTGCAGTCCATCTACGACAACTGGTATCGCTTCTTCATGAGCGAGCAGAAGCAGGATTTCCTGTTCAACCGCGAAACACAGGATGGCTACTTCCCGCCCTCGGTCTCCGAGGTGGCCAAGGGCCATAGCCAGAAAGATATCAAGGAGTACTTCCACATCTACCCCTGGGGCCAGATACCGGAAGAACTGAAGGAGCAGGCGATGGAGTACTATCGTCTGGCCAACGGTCTGGCCGCCGAGCTGCTGGGCTGGGTCGAGCAGTACACCCCGGCCGATATCGCCGCTCACTACAGCTGCCCCCTCTCCTCGATGATCGAAGAGAGCCAAAAGACCCTGCTGCGGGTGCTGCACTACCCGCCGTTCGATGGCACCGAGGAGCCGGGCGCCATCCGCGCCGCCGCCCACGAGGATATCAACCTGCTCACCATTCTGCCCGCCGCCAACGAGCCGGGGCTGCAGGTGAAGGGCTCCGATGGCGAATGGATGGACGTGCCGTGCGACTTTGGCACCCTCATCATCAACATCGGCGACATGCTGCAGGAAGCCTCTCGCGGCTACTACCCCTCCACCACTCACCGCGTCATCAACCCGACCGGTGGCAGTGCCAGCAAGTCACGCATCTCCCTGCCGCTGTTCCTCCACCCGCGCCCGGATGTGGTGCTCTCCGAGCGCCATACTGCCCACAGCTACCTGATGGAGCGGCTGCGGGAGCTGGGGGTGATCTAGTCCGCAGACGAGCTGTTGTCAGAGACCAAACCGGAGCAATCTCGCTCCGGTTTTTATTTGGTGGCAGGATTGGGCAAAAAACAGAATTAAATTAGCCAATTATGCCAATAAATCGCATTTACACCTGATAACCGTCGTAGTGATTGCGCCGTGACCTCCGTAACATGAGCGCCATTCTGCCCCTGCCAAGGGGCGCTCGATTGGAGTTCTTATGAAGCAGTCCCAATGGTCATCCCGACTCGGCTACATCCTCGCCGCAGCGGGTTCCGCGGTCGGTATCGGCGCAATCTGGAAATTTCCTTATGTCACCGCCGTCAACGGCGGCGGCGCCTTCCTGCTGGTCTTTCTGCTGTTCAGCTTCACCCTGGGGGTTGCGGTACTGATGGGGGAAACCCTGCTCGGCAGCATGAGTCGCCGCGGGGTAGTCGGTGCCTTCTCTGATCTGCTCGGCAAACAGTGGCGCTGGGTTGGGGTAATGGGGGTGATCTCTACCCTGCTCATCTACTGCTTCTACAGCGTGGTGGGCGGTTGGACCTTGGGTTATACCGGCATGGCCATCTCAGGCCAGCTCAACCATGGCGATGCGGCGGCCCTCACCGCCCGCTTCAATGACTATGTCAGCGGCGACGTCTGGCCCATTCTCACCCATCTGCTGTTTGCCGCCCTCACCTGGATGGTGGTGCAAGGCGGCATTCAGAAAGGGGTGGAGCGCACCCTGCGCTGGATGATGCCGGCCCTGTTCCTGATGATCCTGATGCTGGTCGCCTTTGGCCTCACCCTGCCCAATGCGATGGCGGGAGTACGTCACTTCCTGATGCCCGACTTCAGCAAGCTGGGGATGTCCGGCGTGCTTGATGCCATGGGGCTGGCCTTCTTCTCCCTCTCCATCGGTCTGGGCATTCACACCACCTACGGCGCCTATCTGCCGACCAGCGAAGGGGTTGGTCGCTCCAGCCTCTGGGTGGTGCTGCTGGCCAGCATGGTGGCGGTACTGGCGGGGCTGATGATTTTCCCGGTGCTGGCCTCGACCGGTATCGACCCGGCCTCCGGCCCCGGTCTCACCTTTATGACCATGCCGGCGGTATTTCAGCTGCTGCCCTTCGGTCAGGTGCTTGAGGTGATCTTCTTCGCCCTGCTGGTTTTTGCGGCGCTCTCCTCGGCCATCTCCCTGCTGGAGCATTTGCAGTGCTTCCTGTGCGAGACCTGGGGCTGGTCACGCCGCACGGCCTGCAGCGCCATCACTGGATTCGTCATGGTTAGCGGTGTTCCGGTCAGCCTGTCGTTTGGTTCGCTGCAACACGCCACCCTGTTTGGCAAAACCATCTTCGAGTTGCTGGACTTTGTTACCTCCAACCTGATGATGCCGCTGTTCGGCCTGATGCTGACGCTGCTGCTGGGTTGGAAGCTGGGACGCAAGGCGCTGCCGCAGGGGATTGCCAGCCACTGGCATCACTTGCTGATGAACTGCTGGCGCTGGATTGCCCCCTTGCTGATCGGCGGGATCTTGATTCGCGGTCTGGTGTGACGGTTACTCTTCGCGGGTGGGCTCATCGGCCCGCCCCTGTGCGGCTCTGACGGCCTCCAGGGCATGCTGCCAGCGGGTGATCTCGGCATCATCCGTTCCCTTGGAGAAGACGATATAAAGACCGGCCTGATGGAGCAGTACACCACTGCTGACAATGCTGCGCCGGGATAACCCCATCTTGTCGAGGGTGGCCTCCATCACCAGCTCCGCCATCGGCAAGGCATCGATCTTGCCCAGCATCAGCCGCTCTATCGCCTCCCCGACTGTCTTGTAGCGCACCAGATTGGTGTAGCCCTCATGGGTCAACCGCACATCATCGGCATTGCCCAGCACAACCCCCACTCTGGGCAGATCTCGCAGCTGTGCCAGCGAGGTCAGCGGGTGGCGACTATCCGGCGCCTGATAGATAAAGACCCTATTGATAAAAAGCGGGCCAACCCATTTGAAATGGGACTCCCGCTCCGGGAGCCGCTGTACCACGAACAGTCCATAGCCGGGCTCGACCCGTGCCAGCGCCAGCGCCCGCTTGAGCGGGTAAATCCGCACCGGATAACGGGTGCCAAGCTCCTCCTGCACCTCATCGATCAGGCGAATGGCAAATCCGTCGAGCTTGCCGTCGCGGTATTCGGTAAAGGGGGGTAAGTCGTGACTCAGCAGGGTTAATCCGGGCTGCGCCGACACACTCAGGCTGATCAGTAACCAGGGCAGCACCATCCATCTCATACGACATCCTGTCTCATCGTTGTTCCCGTCAGCGCCATGTAGCGGTCACTAGTTCCAGAAGAAGCTACGTCGATTATCGCCCAGTAAATAGCCACAAGGTAGAAAAGATACGGCCCGGCGAGGTTTTCCCCCCACTGAGTTGTACGTATAGCCAGAGTGGTGACAGCGGCACACATAAAAAATTTTTGATTTTATGTGTCAATTATTCTTTCCATGGTTTAGGCTGTTCCCTCATTCATTAGTCAGGTTGCCACCTCATGTCTGCCATTCTCGTGCTGTTTGGTCGATTTTTTAGCTCGCAAGAGAGGTGACCTTGCACGCACAGTTTTTCTGAATGTTCATTGCAAAGGTCGCCTCAGGCGGCCTTTTTTATGGTCTGTCGTTTATTGCTACAGAGGAGTATTGCTTCGATGTCGTGTTACCCGGAGGTTGTATGAGCCAGGTTCAGTGGTCTTCCCGTCTCGGTCATGTGCTGGCCGCAGCAGGCACAGCGATTGGCCTTGGTGCCATCTGGAAGTTTCCCTATGTGACCGCCACCAATGGCGGTGGCGCCTTCCTGCTGGTTTTTCTGCTGTTCAGCTTCACCCTGGGGGTAGCGGTACAGGTCGGCGAAACTCTGCTCGGCAGCCATAGTCAGCGCGGGGTGCTCGGCGCTTTTCGCAAACTGGTGGGGCCGAACTGGCGCTGGATGGGGTATATGGGGATCGCCTGCGGCTTCTTTATCTACAGCTTCTACAGCGTGGTCGGTGGCTGGACCGTGGGTTACGCCGCGCTGGCGATGGCTGGCAAACTCAACCTGAACGAAGGAAGCGCCCTCACCGCCCTGTTCAACGGCTATGTCAGCAACCCCTGGTGGCCGGTGCTGACCCATCTGATCTTCGCGGGCCTGACCTGGTGGTTCGTGCTGGGGGGTATTCAGAAAGGGGTGGAGCGGGCGCTGCGCTGGATGATGCCCGCGCTCTTCATCATGATGCTGCTGCTGGTGGGGGTTGGCCTCTCCATGCCCGGCTCCATGGCGGGTGTGCGCCAGCTGCTGCTGCCGGACTTCTCCATGCTGACCGGCCAAAGCGTGCTGGACGCGCTGGGGCTGGCCTTCTTCTCCCTCTCCATCGGGCTCGGGGTACACACGACCTATGGCGCCTACCTGCCCAATAGCGAAGGGGTGCTGCGCTCCGGAGTCTGGGTGGTCACTCTGGCAAGCCTTATTTCGGTGCTGGCGGGCTTGATGATCTTCCCGGCGCTGGCCTCCACCGGCATCGATCCCACCGCGGGCCCAGGGCTCACCTTTATGACCATGCCAGCCGTGTTCAGTCATCTGCCGTTCGGTCAGGGATTAGGTGTGGTCTTCTTCCTGTTGCTGCTGGTCGCCGCCCTCTCCTCCTCTATCTCCATGCTTGAGCATCTGGTGCGCTTCACTACCGAGGAGTGGGGTTGGTCGCGTCGTGGCGCCTGCAGGGTACTGACTCTGCTCATCATGGCCTCCGGCATTCCGGTGAGCCTGTCGTTCGGCCCATGGAGCGATCTGACCCTGTTTGGCAAGACCATCTTCGAGCTGCTCGACTATCTGACCTCCAACCTGATGATGCCGCTGTTTGGTCTGGTACTGACCCTGCTGCTGGGCTGGCGCCTGGGTGATGCCATTCTCCCTGTAGGCCTGTCACCCGCCCTGCGTCTGGCGCTGCTCTGGTGCTGGCGCGTGGTGGCGCCGCTGCTGATCAGCGGGATCCTGATCCGCGGGATCATGTAGCACCTTGCGCATCTTTGTGGGCAGGCCTTGGCCTGCCCTTTTTATTGCTGGCATTTACTTTATTACAGGCGTTCATATGAACAGCATCACGATGGACAGGAGTGAAGTCAGTGGCCGTCGAACAATCTCGGAAGAGCGGGATGAAGAAGGATCGGAGTGACAGAGTGGCACATTAAGAGGTGGCGTTCGGCTCGCCACAACGGCAACAGAAGAAGCTGGAGTACTGAATTGCGGGCAAAAAAAATCCCCATCTGAATGGGGACTTTCTCTGCAATCGCGGCTGATATCTCAGCCTCGCTTGCGAATATGGTGGTCGTTACTGGGATCGAACCAGTGACCCCCTCCTTGTAAGGGAGGTGCTCTCCCAGCTGAGCTAAACGACCTGGGATTCTGAAATGATGGTGGGTCGTGCTGGATTCGAACCAGCGACCAATTGATTAAAAGTCAACTGCTCTACCGACTGAGCTAACGACCCATCTAAATCAT